>NZ_LYSP01000020.1:0-101504 GCF_001728945.1 Pseudomonas sp. ENNP23 | reverse complement strand
GGACCTCCAGCCAATCATGGTGGCGATTCTACCTGTACCGACTTTTCGTACAGAACCTAGTTAACTTAAGTTAGCTGGAAGAAAGGCTCATCAGCCATTATGGATGATGAACCTAGAGTCAGAGTCTCAGGGTGGAGTTATGGTGCCGTCTGATCGCTGTTGAGGTTTGTCTTATTAGTGAATTGCTCTGCCGAGGGGCCATTTAAGGTAATTGATATGCGCCTCCCGAAATCGTACCCCAGCGCCCGATGTCCGTTAACCTGCATCCTAGGGTACTTAATGTCTGTAGTTGAGACGTGCGGGAAACGCGCGCACTCTCCAATTAAGTTGTTGCGGCAGGCGGATATTCCTTGTTTGTAAAGCCATATTGCTTCGCAGGAAAAGTCATTGTCCCCATCGCAATTCTTAAGTGCTTTACTCCATTTAGGGTTTTTCGGCATTGCTGCGTAGTTAGTAGAAAGCTTGACATACAAAACTCTGATTCTGTTTTCTTCTGTGCAACCCTGAATGGGGCATATGTCGAATTTGAAAAACGGATTCGAGTTGACGAAGTTGAAGTTAATGTCGCGGCGAGAGAAAGTTTCGCATCCATCTTTTTCAAGGAATTTGTCAGGGATTGTGGCGGCGCCATCGACTTTGAAGAATTTTAGTCCCTCTTCCTTCCAAACGTGACATCTTAGCCGCTGAAGTGCATCGAATACCGCAAATCTCTGATCTCCACTGCTTGTGGCTTCGTATTCGGAGTCTACGGTTATGATGTTTTTAACTCTTCGCTTTATTAAGGGATACATGCCCAGGTTCTCTGAGTGGCCGCCATCGCTTAAATATACAGAATCCCTGGTTTCGTCGTATCTTTTATTTACTGCAAAATAAAGGGGGAATGGCAGAATTTTGTGCCATAGTCTAGTCATTGGCTCTATGCGAGGGTTGACAATATATCTACCTAAGGAAAGGTTAAATGCGTCTGCTAATGCATCCGTTCCAACATAAACTAAGGGTAGGTCTGAAAGTTTTAACACGTCGACAGCTGCCCCAGAAATCATAACTGCTTCGGAAATCTTTGGTGCCTCAGCAGGATGACAAGTTACTCCATAGGTATCTCTTTGTTTGTCATCTTGATAATCACAGTATCCGAAAGCAGTATTTCCATAGGCCAGAGGAGTAAATTCGTACACCACACTGGCGAGATCGGAGTTGAAGCCGGCGAAATCTGCAGTACGCAGCCACTCTACTTTACCTCCATATGCGGCTGTGGTGTTGATTATAGGGAAAGGTATATCACCGCGCTCAGCCGATTTTGCAAGTTCTTGAAATTCTGGCTGAGGAGTGTCAAGTGTTTCATTCCAAGTTATAGGGTGAGATCCAAATGTACGATCAATCCCATTTTTGTAAGCGGATTCCCAAGGGTTTACATTTACTTGCCATCTAAAGACTCCGTTCGCGAAGATATTGATAGGAACTGATGGGATCCAATATATCGTTCTAGCGGCCATTTCTAACCCGTAAGCAGAATTGTCTATAAACGGGCCGTGATGTGAGTATTGTGCCTTTGTGAGCAGATAACTGTAATTTTCCAAATAAGTCTGCGGTACTCTTGAGCGATTTGAAACACCCTTTGGACGTCGTATTGGCTCTAGGTTGGGTGAGTCGCGAACACCACTATACATATTGTAGCTCGCGAAAATGTCATCTACAGACAGCCTTTCGCTGTAATTATTCGCGATGCCATAAAGTTTTGTTATAAGCCAGTTGTTTGCATAGCTTCCCCCGGATACAGAAGAAACAATGTCTAGCTTGTCTAATATTTTCTGCTTTTGTAATCCAGCTAAGAAGCCAATGGAGAATGTCGCGGACCTCATGCCTCCACCTGAAAGTGATAGGCCAAGTTCAGGTCGGTATCCTTTGATTTCTTTGCCTGTGCAATTGCTGCTATTGTCACTTAATTGTCGAAGTTTTGATCTATATGATCTTAGATGGCAGTTTTCTGCAGCTCTTAGAGAGGCACTTCGCTCTTCATAACGAGCCGGGTCTGGGATCTCACCATCCGTTCGCCCAAGATCTGGTTTGTCGTCGAGTGATGTACAGCCCGATAATGCTGTTAGTAAGAACAGAAGTAAGTATGATTTTGTGTGAGCAAATGAGGTTAGGTTGAAGTGCTCGCTATGAGACATGCCACTCTCCTTATGTTTGCCTCTGATGAGGGTGGATAGTGGTGTAAGGCTAGCAGTGGGCTGGTATTTTGCCGCCTTACCTTTGTCTGATGTTTGACAGCCTGAACGAGCCCCTTGAAACACAGGACACCGTTTCCCCCTTACCATAAGGGATAGGCAAACGACTGTGTTTATGACTACCAGCAAAGACAAGACCATAGAAGTGCTCGGCCAGGAGCGGCGGCGCCGTTGGAGCGTCGAGGAGAAACTGGCCATGGTGCGCGAGAGCCTGGAGCCCGGACAAAGCGTCTCGGTGGTGGCCCGGCGCAACGGCATCAATCCCAACCAGCTGTTCCATTGGCGCAAGCTCTACCAGGACGGCAGCCTGTCGGCGGTCAGTGCCGGTGAAGCGGTGGTGCCTGCTTCCGAGCTGGCCGATGCCCTTAAGCAGATCCGCGAACTGCAACGGATGCTGGGCAAGAAAACCATGGAAGCCGAGATACTCAAGGAAGCGGTGGAGATCGCCCGCTCGCGAAAATGGATTGCGCACTCACCCTTGTTGCCGGGGGGACGACCAGTGAAAGCGGTCAGTGAGAGTCTCGGTGTGGCGCGCTCGCAATTGACGGCTCGACTCAAACAGCCTGTTCCGGGGCCGCAGCCGCGTCGTCGCCGGGCGCTCAACGATGCGGCCCTGGTCGAGCAGATCGTCGGCACGTTGCCCAGCTACGGCTATCGCCGGGTCTGGGGCCTGTTGCGTCGGCAGCATGAACAACAGGCCCAGCCACCGGTCAATGTGAAGCGGGTTTACCGCGTCATGCGTGACCACGATCTGTTGCTAGAGCAGCGGCGTAAACAGCCGGGTGTAGCACGGCGTCACGAAGGTCGTGTTGCCGTGGACATGAGCAACACCCGCTGGTGTTCGGATGGATTCGAGTTCCGCTGCGAGGGCGGCGAAAAACTGCGCGTAACCTTCGCCCTGGACTGCTGCGACCGCGAGGCCATCAGTTGGGTGGCCAGCCCAAACGGCTGCAGTGGCGACGATGTCCGCGACGTGATGCTGGAAGGTCAGTAAGTCGAAGTCGTTATGAAGACGCTGCCATGACAACTTCACCTGCGATGAGAGCTTCACCGATACGGCTATGCCTAAACGCTTTGGCCTTGATCGAGAGCAGGCAGCCATGTGGAGTGTGGGGGGGCTGGTCATCAAGCATTCCTTGTCATGAAGAAGCACTGGCATCCGGTTTGCGTTGCCGCAGTCAACCAGCATCGCTGAGCAGTTTCCAGTTCGTGATCCGATTCCGTGACGGAGGTCCACTGCACTGGAGTGCTCTGGGTGAGTCTTCAGCTTTTTCCGACGGCACTGCGGCGAATGGCGAATGCTGCATGTTCCAAGGTCAAGGTCAGCGGGGTTTGAACGATCTTGTCTTCACATCCCCGCCCGGCTACTCGGTGCGCCGCTCAGCCTCCGCATCCCTCATCCACCACCCGTTCAGCAACCGGGGCGCTGGCTCCGGTGTCCACGCGCAGCAGGCAGGGGTGGCGCACGGTGCTTTCCAGTACCTGACTCTGCACCGGCAGCAGGTCGCCGATGAAAGCGCTCTGCAACACCGGGTTGCCCTGGAGGCGGTTGCCGCCGAGCACGATCTGTTCCAGGCCTTCGACCCGCACCATGGCCTTGCCGATGCCGCCCAGGGTGTTGCCGGTGAGCACCAGGCGGCCGGGCAGGCGTTGGGGGTTGCGCAGGCTGATGGCGTACTCGGGGGTGTTGCCGACCTGATTGCTCACCAGGAACAGCACGCCGCCGACGTTGCTGGCGTCGATGCCGCTGCCCTGGGTGTTGCCGATGAGGTTGCCCTCCAGCAGCAGCGGCAGGCGTTCGCTGGGCGTCAACTGGTCCAGCAGGATGCCGGCGCCGCGGGATGCGCCCAGCAGGTTGCGGCGGATGCCCAGGGCTCCTTGCTGCTCCACCATTTCGATGCCGGCCTTGGCGGTGTTCAGCACGCTGTTGTCGGCGATCAGCCCGCTGACCTGGCCGCGTGCACGCAGGCCGCTGTTGTTCTGCACGCCGTCGATGTAGTTGCCCAGGACTTCGATCTGGCTGTCTTTCAGGTCCAGCGCGTACTGCTGCTGGTCGCTGAAGCGCGACCCCTGCACCCGCGCGCGGGCGTGCTGCAGCTCCAGGGCGGTGGACAGGTCGCTGAAGGTGCTGTTGCGCACCAGCACCCGTGCCGGCGCTGTGGCGGCGGGCTGCTGGGGGCTCAGGGCGGTGGTGATGCCCCGGGTGAAGTTGGCGTTGTAGCCGAGCCGCTGCAGGTGCGAGTCCTCGATGTGCAGGGTGCTGCCGGCCCAGGCCATCACGAAGGGGCGATACGGGGCCTGGGCGTCACCTGCCGATTCGCCTTTCCAACTGGAGAGGGTGGCGCCCTTGAGCTGTAGCAGGCCACGGTTGATCAGCGCGGTGCCGGAGGGGGTGTACAGGTACAGCGTGCTGCCTTCGACCCGCAGGGCTGCGCCGGGGGCGATCACCAGCGGGTAGCTGAGCAGGTAGCCGTCCTTGTGCCGCTTCAGCACGCGGGGGTCGTTGAGCGCGGTCGCGAGCTGTTCCAGGGTCAGGCTGCCGCCGCTGATCACTACTGCTTGCGGGTGGTGGGCCTGGTAGCCGGCGATGGCGCGGAACAGGCCGTTCCTGGCGAAGGGCTCGAAGTACCAGCTTCCCTGCTGGGAGGAGAACATCGTCTCCAGGCTGGCGCGTGCGCGGCCTGCGGGCGCTGCCGTTTCCAGGGCCGGGAGCGCCGTCTGGGCGATGGCGTCGCGGGCGTGCTGGAGCTCGGCCTGCTGGGCGTCCCACGGCAGCAGGCTGAGGGTCGGGCGAGGTGGCTGGTAGCTGGCCGCCTGGGCATGAAGGCCCAGCAGCAGGGGCAACAGGCCTGCGAGCAGGCGGCAGCCGGAGCGGAAAATGACCTGGCGCATGTGCGGTCCTTCTTTCAATCCTGGGACGGGTACATCGGCTTGATGGGGCCGCCGATCTGGCTGTAGTTGTCCACGTCGCCATCCATTTCGTCGTAGAGCCGCCGGGCCCAGGGGTGGCCCGGGTAGCGGTGCAGGTAGGGGATCAGCCAGGCGAGCTTGTAGGGCGCGACCTCGTCCTGGTCGTGCGCCTGCAGCTCCGGCAGTTTCTCGGGCTCGAGCTGGCTGCGGGCGGCGAAGCTGGCCAGCAGCCACAGCGTCTGGCGCTCGTCGCCGCTGAGCGGCCGTCCGTTGGCTTCGGCGCTCTCCATCAGCAGCATCAGCGGGACCAGGGCGTACTGGGTGTAGGTGCTGGCAAGCCTGCCCCGGGCCACTTCCAGGGGCAGGTAGGCGTAGTCGCCGCTCGTGCTCCGCCGGGCCTGGGCGAGGCCCCGTCGCAGGCTGTAGTCGGCCCAGGCGATGAAGTCCTCACGCTCCACCAGCATCCCCACCGAGGCCACGGCCCAGCCGGCCCAGTAGTCATGGTTGTTGAAGTAGGGGAAGTCGGGAACGTGACGAGGCTGGTATTCGGTGATCACCCGTTCCGCCAGGCGCTCCAGCCAGGCTTTCTGCTCGCTGTCCAGCTCATAGCGGCCGTCACTGAGGGCGCGGACCTTGAGCAGGGTGGAGCCGATGGCGGCCAGCGCCCATTTGCGTGCGGCGATGCCGGTCTTGCTGGCGTCGGGGTTCTCCAGTGCATGGGCATGGGCCCAGCGGCCGAGCCAGGTGTCGAGGCAGGCGAGTGCCTGGTTGGCCCGCTCGGGGCGCTTCGCCCGCTGGAATTCCTTGGAGGCGCGGATCAGCCCGCCGATGTAGCCCTTCACCTGGGCCTGGACCTTTTTGGCCTGGACGTCGGGCGTGGCGCTCAGGCGCGATTTGGTGACGTCGCTCTGGTCGTACTTGCTCTCGAACTGCAAGGCGCCCGTGTAGGGCTCGGGCGTGGGGTAGGGGCAGCCCAGGCTGCGGTAGTCGCCCACCATGGCAGCCTGGGGCGTTGCCTGGTCGGCCCAGAGGGAGTTGACCGCCTGTGCTGGACTCATGGGCAGCGCCAGCAGCAGGGCGAGGGCGCAGAGCAGGTGGCGGTTCAGCGGCATAGCTGCACGTCCACCTGGGTCGACTGGGTGATGTCCACGGTGGGTTCCATGAACACCGAAAGCAGGTTGGCGCCCTTGAACGCCTCGGCCCGACTGAGTTCCAGGTAGTAGTGGCCACCGGTGACGACCGCCTCGCGGCGGAACCACACCTTGTCCCGGGCGCCATTGTCGTAATAGACGATCACGTAGAAGTCCTTGAGGTTGCGGTCGCTGATGCGGATGTCGAGGAAGCCGTCCAGATCGCTCAGCTTGCGGCGCTGGTCGCCGGCATTGCTGAGCAGTTCGATGCGCTGGTTGACCTTCAGCACGCCGGTTTTCAGCGTGTTGCGGGCCAGGGGCTCGGCACGGCAGCCGCCCTTGATGGCGGGAATCAGTTGGCGGTAGCTGAGCGGGTCGTCCAGGCGGTAGTTGGCCGGCAGCTCCCAGACGATGAGCCTGGGCGGTTTCTGCGATGAGTAGCTGTCCGATTGCAGGTACTCCAGCAACGCGCCGTCCTGCCCGGCGCCGGGGAGGGCGTAGTTGAGGATGTCCACGTCGAGGTACTGCTTGAGGAAGCCGTCGAAGTTGAACTGCTTGCTTTCGTCCTCCCGTGCCGCCGAGTTGGAGGTGCCGACCAGCACCACTTCCGGGTCCGGGGCGTCGTCGAACAGGGCGTCGGCATCGTCGTTGACCGGGATGGTCTGGAAGCCGCGCACGTACTGGAAGCCGTAGTTGTTGCCGCAGATGCGCGAGAGCGCCAGGTTCATGGTGCCGTCCTTGGGCACCATCACGCCGGGCTCGGTCTGGTAGTGCTTCTTCGCCAGGCCGGCATACAGCGGGTGCCGGCGGACTTCGTCGGCCACCAGGCGGGCAGTGGCCTCGGCCCCGGCCGGGGTCCAGTGGTGGTCGCGACGGAAGAAGTACTCCTTCTGCGGCGGGTGCTCCACCAGTTGCATGACGTCGGGCACGATGGCGCCGCCGGCCCGCAGTTGCCCGGCAAAGTGGCGCAGGCTGGCGCTGGCCTTGGTGTAGTCGAAGCCGTAGGCGCGGTCGGGGCGGACCTTGTCCCGGTGCATCAGGCCGCGGGTGGGCTGGATGGCGATGACCACGTCGGTGCCCTGGGCCTTGAAGGTGCGCATCAGCCGGGCGAACTCGGGTTCCATGGCGGCGGGGATGCCGAAGTCGTTGGTCAGGTCGACCACGGAGCGGAACAGCCAGCGGTCCTTGCCCGGCGCGATCTCGCGCATGAGCTTCATGTTGCCTTCGGCGTATTGCTGCGGATCGGTCAGGCCAGGGCAGAGCAGGCATTCCAGGTCGCCGCAGGTGGGCGCCTCGGCAGCGAGCGCCGGGAGGCTGACGAGGGCCAGGAACAGGGCCAATCCGTGCTGCAAGGTCTTCTTCATGGTCGAGGCGGGTTCATCCGTTGTTGAGGCAGGCGCCCGTGGGGACGGGCGCCGATCCCTGTCGTCGCATCACTCGGTAGGGTCGACGCTGTTGGCCAGGCTGAGGGTGCGATAGCCGCCGGCCTGGGGCAGCAGCACGTAGCTGTAGGAGCGGCCTTTCTTCAGGAAGAGTTCGTCGAACTGCGCCAGGCTCTGTTCGCCGGCATAGGCGGCGAAGCCGATCTTGATCTCGTTCACCATGCGGCTGCCGGTCTGGTTCTTGCCCAGTGCCTGGACGATGTCGTGCTTGCCGTCGCGGGTCTTCAGCGCCACGTCCTGGCCGGTGAGGTTGTAGAAGGCCACCTGGGCTTTCTTTGGCTCGTTGACGAAGGCGTCGGCGATGACGACCAGCTCGCTGCCGGTGTAGAGCAGGGTGGTGGCGGTGTTGGCCTTCAGCTCGGGCTCGACGGCCAGGGCGCCGGTGGCGATGCGGTGCTTGCCCTGGGGCACGAAGCGGTAGCCGCTCATCTGCCCGGCCGGGACTTTCTGCGGATTGACCTTGCCGCTCAGGGTCACGTCGATGCCCTTGTCGGAGAGGTTGAGCACCCGCACGAAGGCGGAGTCGGCCGGGGCGACGGCGTCGTAGAGGTCGGCATTGGCATCCTTGGCGGCCTGGGCCGGCAGGTGGATGGTCAGTAGCAGCGCCAGTGCGCTCAGCAGGCGGGAGGTGATTCGCATGAGGGGTCTCCTTGGTCGTCGAATCAGAAGTGGCTGGGCTGCTCGGCGCGGGCGCGCGCGGCAACCATGTTCTGGGCGAGCACGGTGCGCACCGGGAATTCCCAGATCACCGTGTCGAGGCCGGGGTCGGCCAGTTGCGGCCCTTGCAGCAGCAGTTCCATGGCCTGGAAGGGGCCGCGGGCTTCCTGGGCCAGGGTCACCAGGTCGCTGTGCAGGTATTCCTTCATGAAACCGACGAAGTTCCAGTCGTCGATCTTGCTGTAGCTGGTGCCCACCAGCAGCAGCGGGCTGCCTTCGTCGTCGAACAGCGCCGCATCGCTGACCGCCTGCTCGGCCTTGAGGGTCTCGAACAGGGGCAGGTCGATCGGGGCGAAGTCCGTGGCGGCCAGGCCGGTGTCGAACTGCACGTAGTTCATCAGGTCGCCCCTGTGTGGCTTGCTGCCCACCTGTTGCGAACGGTAGGCGGTGGTGCCGACCAGGGCGGGGTTGCCCTGGGCGAAGGTGGCCGCTGCGAGGCGCGCGCCTTCGGGGCTCCAGTGGGTGTCGTTGGGCAGGAACAGGGCCTGGCCTTCCCGCGCGGCGAGAAAGGCGCTGCGCACCGGGGTGACGTCGACGCCTTCGGCTTTCAGTCGCTCGACGAAACGGTCGTACAGCGCCACCGCGCGCAGGTCGGGCTGCACGCGAGCGCGGGCGGCGTAGATGTCCAGCTTCATCGGCACGGGCAGCAGCACCAGCTTCTTGCCGTGCGCCGCCAGGCGGTCGCGCACCTGGACGATGGCCTGCACCTGCTGCTGCAGGTTGGCGGGCAGGTCGCGGGTCACCAGGTATTCCTGGTTGGTGAACAGCCAGCCGTCCCGGCCGAGCACCACGCCGCTGGTGGCTTCGCCGAAGAGCATGAAGCGGATGTCCGCCCAGGCCTGTACGGACGGCTCGCGGAGGAAGAAGCGCTTGTCGTAGAACTGCTCGAACTTGCGCAGCAGCTTGCCGTCCACGAACAGCGACCAGGTGTCGGTCTGGGTCTTGCCGAAGCTGAACACGGCCGGCAGGGAATAGAGGAACATGCCGCCCAGCAGGGCGATGAACAGCAGCCCATTCCACAGGCTGGCCGACGTGATCACGGGGAATTTCATCGGGTCCGCTCCTAGAACTGGAAATACAGGAAGGGCGAGAAGGAGTTCGCCGCCAGGCTGCTGAGGGCGACGAAGAAGCCGCTCCAGAGCACCAGGGCCTGGACGCCGCCGAAGTGCTGCATGACGTAGCCGTCCTTCAGTCCGGCGTAGTAGCGAACGTTGTTGCGGCCGGCCAGCACCAGCCAGGCCAGCGCCACCAGGCTGAAGGCCATGGCCATGCGCGAGGTGCCGAGGATGTACAGGTCGAGGCTGCCGAGGCCGTTCAGACCCAGCAGGCCGGCGTAGATGTCCAGGCTGTGGCGCAGGTCGTTGGTGAAGAACAGCGGCATGCTGAGGAGGATGAGCACGGCCGTGCGCATGTTGCGCCAGAAGCGGTAGGGCGTGGTGATCTTGGTGGCGATGCCCAGCTGGCGCTCGATCACCATGGCCACGCCGAAGAACAGCCCCCAGAAGATGAAGGCGAAGCTGGCGCCATGCCACAGGCCCGACAGCAGCATGGTGAGGACCAGCGCCGGCATCGGCCCGGCCACGCGCTTGCGCACCAGCGGCATGAACACGTAGTCCCGCAGGTAGTGGGCCAGCGTCATGTGCCAGCGCTGCCAGAACTCGGTGACGCTCTGGGCCACGAAGGGCTGGTTGAAGTTCTCCGGGAAGCGGAAGCCCATCATCAGCGCCAGGCCGATGGCCATGTTGCTGTAGCCGGCGAAGTCGAAGTAGAGCTGGAAGCAGGCTGCCAGCAGGCCGAACCAGCTCTCCAACAGTTGCAGTTCACCCTGGGCGAGGAACAGGCCGCTGACCGGTGCCAGGTTGTCGGCGATCAGCACCTTCATGATGAAGCCGACCATGAAGCGCCCCACGCCGATGGAGAACAGCTCCAGGGAGTGGGTGCGCTGGCGCAGCTGCGGTGCCAGTTGGCTGTAGCGCAGGATGGGCCCGGCCACCAGGTGCGGGAAGAGGGCGACGAAGGCGGCGAAGTCGATGAAGTTGCGCGTCGGCTCGGCGTCCTTGCGGTAGATGTCGATGATGTAGCTCAGGGCATGGAACACATAGAAGGAGATGCCCAGCGGCAGCAGGATGTGCTCCAGGGTGAAGGTGTTGATGCCCAGCGGGGCCAGCAGGGCTGCCAGCACGTCGGCACCGAAGTTGGCGTATTTGAAGTAGCCGAGGGTGGCGAGGTTGCCGACCACCCCCAGCCACAGCAGGCGGCTGGCTGCCTGGCGGTTGCCGGCCTCCTGCTGCTGCCTGATGCGCAGGCCGAACCAGAAGTTCCAGTAGGTGATGCCGACGAACAGCAGCAGGAAGTCCGGCCGCCACCAGGCATAGAACAGGTAGCTGGCGGCGACGATGACGCTGGAGCGCCACGCTGGCCGGGCCAGGAAGTACACCAGCAGGAAGACCGGCAGGTAGAGGAACAGGAAGACGTTGGAGGCAAAGATCATGGGGTGCTCCCTCAGTAGCGCATGACGAGGCCGAAGGAGATCTGGACGTCGTCGCCGCTCTCCAGGGCGTCACCGGCCCGCAGGTAGCTGGCGCTGACCAGCGCATTCAGGTCGAGGTGTTTGCCCTCGTAGGCGAGCGGGAACATCTTCCAGTAGTAGTTCAGGTCCAGTACCTGGCCGACGTCGCGCTGGCCGTTGCCGCGCCCGGCGCGGATCGCCTGGCGGCGCTCGCGGGCCTGCTGCTGGTCGACGCGCACCGGCAGGTCGCCGTCGGCATCGCGCAGGTACAGGTCGCTCAGGCGGATGTCCAGCGAGCTGCGGGCCGTGGGCCGGGTTTCCAGGGCCACGCCGTAGTACTTCAGGTTGCGCATGTTCAGGGCCACGAAGGAGCTGACCAGGCGGGTGCTGTAGCTGGACGGGTTGACGATGCGGTCAGACTGGATGCGGTTCAGGCGGAAGCCGTCTGCCTCGTTGTCCGGGGCGTCGGTCAGGCCCGCGCGCAGGGCGACCCGGGGTTCCCAGGGCGCGTCGTGAAAGCGCTTGCCGACCTCGCCCAGCATCAGCCAGCCACGGCTGTTGCCGTGCTCGCTGACGCCGTCGGCGTCGGTGGTGCGGGTGCGCCCCCGGAGGCGTACCGCTTCCAGGTGGTAGTCGCTGAACAGCGGGCTGACGCGCAGGTCGTCGCCACTGAAGAACAGGCCGGCGCGGGTGCCGGTGAAGTCCTGGGCGTCGTCGGGGTCGGCGTTGCTCCGGTCGTCCTCGTGGAGCACGCGGGCGCCGACCCAGTTGCGTTCGCTCCAGCGCCAGGCGTACTCGCCCATGGCGTAGCGTGTGTTCTCCTCGGTGGGGTCGAGGCTGTTGACGTCGGTGTTGTAGTTCCAGAACTTCTGCGCCACGGCGACGAAGCCATGGGAGAAAGCGTCGCGGTAGTCGAAGCGCAGCGATTCGATGCTGTCGTCCCACCAGATGCCATAGGTGTCATAGAAGCGCTGCCGCCCGACGGAGAGGGAGAAGCGCGGGTCGTCGCCCAGCAGGTTGCGGCGTACATAGAGCTCGCGCAGCTCGCTGTAGAAGTGCTCTGGGCGTTCGTTGCGGGTGCTCTGCTGGAAGTTGTCGTCCTGCAGCGGCGTGGCGGACTGGCTGGAGTCGTAGTTGATCCAGGCACGGCCGAAGACCTGCCACCTGGCCCAGCGCTTCTCCGGGGAATACCAGTGGAAGCTCGGCTCGTAGCGCAGGCTGTAAAAGCCCTTGCGGTCCGCGCCCAGCACCGAGTCCTCGGGACCGTAGCCGCCCTGCAGGGTGAGCTTGTTGAAGAACTCCGAGGTCACCGGGGGCAGGGTGTCCAGCGACAGCGCAGCCGGGGCGGTGGGCGTCGGAGCGGGGCTGAAGGCGTCCTCTTCGGCGGCCGCGACCGCGCCGCTGACCGTCACGGCACCGATGCACAGCAGTGCCTTCCACTCGTTCACAGGCGGTACTCCTTGTAGATCACATCACGGGCGAGGGTGGCCCGCTGCAGTTCGTCGTGGCTCATTTCCTTTTCCAGGCGCTTCAGCAGGCCATTGGCGCGGAACTCGCCCAGCCCCTTGGCCGCTTCGGCATAGGCGTGGGCCTTGACCTTGTCGTGGCAGATGGCGCGGCCGAAGGTGTAGAGGCTGGCGATGCGGTAGTAGGCCGAGGGCGAGCCGTTGAGCGCCTGCTGGTGGAAGATCGCCAGGGCCTTGTCCAGGTCCGGCTCGTCGAGGCCGCCCCGGCTGTAGAGGTCGCCCAGCAGCAGTTGGGCCTCGGGGTAGTTGGCGTCGAGCAGTTCCTGGATCAGCCCATGGGCCTGTTCCGGGTCGAGGGTCAGCCAGTTGGTGACCATCAGCACTGAGGCCCTGAGGGCCTTGGCCCGCAACGGGTCGGTGCGGGCGATGCGCTCGATCAGGGTGAAGGCTTCGTCGGCGGTGAAGTCCTGGGGGGAGGAGGTCATGTTGTTGACCTTGCTCACCATGGCCGGCACCCAGTTGCGTTCGATGGCGTTGTCCAGCCAGGCGCGGACTTCGGCATTGGTCTGCGCCAGCAGTTTGGCCTGGGCTTCCGCGCGGGCCTTGTCGGCGGCGCTGGCCTCGGCCTTGGCGTCGCCTTCCAGGCCCTCGTCGGCTTCGCGCAGGGCGCGGTTTTCGATGGCGATGAGGCCGCTCTGGGTGGAGTAGATGCTGTCCAGCAGGGTGCCGATACGGTGCACCGCTTCCACGGGCAGGCGGTCCTTGTGCGCGAACAGGGTCTTGGCGAAGGCGGGGAAGGCGGTGTCCTGCGCGTCGCCGAGGAAATCGTAGTAGCGCACGACGGCACGGGTATCGACGAACACCGCAGCGCGGTACCCGCGCTCGGCGTCGTCGCGGCGGCCCTGGCGTTCGGCGAGCACGGCCTTGTACAGCTGCGGCCGGCAGAACTCCAGGCAGGACGACTCGTAGAGGCCGATCAGTTCGGCCACGCGGGGCGCCTGGAAGTACTCGGGGAAGACCAGGAAGACCTCCAGGGCGGCATCCAGGGTGCGCGGGTCGCGGGCATGGGGGAACCGGCCCAATGCCTCGCGCACGTAGCCGGCATTGGCCTTGCGCATGCGCGGGTTGCGCTCCAGCAGTCGGCTCAGCGAGGACAGTGCGAGCACCTCGCCACGGCCCTCGGCGAATGCCTCCTTGTACAGCGCCAGGGCTTCTTCACCGTTGGCGGCGTCACCGGAGGCGAGGCGGTCTCCCAGCAGCAGCTTGGAGGCCAGGTCGCCGCGCTCGGCGAGACTGCGCAGGTCGGCGATGACGTCGGCGTTCGGGTCCTTGTAGAGGGCGTAACGGATCTGTTCGAGGCTCTGGGCGGCGCCGGCCGGACCGGCACACCCCAGCAGCATCGCGGCGACCAGGACAGTGGATTTTCCCTTCATCGACAGGCCTCAGCGGGTGGCGCCGAGCAACGGCAGGCCGAGGTAGAAGTCCACCGCCACCGGCTGCTGGTAGGTAACGCGGGGCAGGGGCTGTTCGGGCTTGAGGGTCAGCACCACGCTCTGGGTCTGGGCGTCGACGCTGGAGGCGACGATCTCCCCGGCGATCACCTGGTCGCTGCCGTACACGCTCATGTCCACCGCGCGCACCCGATTCAGGTCGGGCAGCTTGGCGAAGGGCACGCTGGCGCGCACCACGAGGTCTTCGTCCTTCGGCAGCAGGTGCACCAGGGGGGCCTGCTTGTAGTTGAAGCCGTCCAGGCGGCGGCTGGGGAAGTACAGGTCGCAGTCGCAGGGGCTGTTGATCAGGGTCTCCACGGTGGCGCGGTTGAGCAGGGCCTGGACATCGCCGGGGGCAAGGTTGGAGAGGGCGGCCATGTCGGCCGGGCTGGTGAAACTGGTGGCCAGTTGAGTGGAGATGCTGGCCAGCGGTTCGCCCGTGGTGACCGAGCTCTGGCCCGGCTTGAGCAGGTACTTGACGAAGCCGTTCTCCGGCATGGTGAGCACGTAGGCATCGGCGCTCACCGTGGCCTGTGCGGCGGGGATGCGGAAGAACAGCAGGTAGGCCTTGTAGCTGACGATGCCCAGGGCGGCGAGGCCGATGAGGCTGAAGGCTAGGGTGCCGGCGGCGGCCTTGAGTCGGTCCAGCGGGGTGCGGGCGAGGGCGTGTTTCTGCTTGCGCTCCTTGATGTAGTTCTCGCGCTGCATGACGTTGAACAGCCCGTTGATGTCGGCGATTTCGCCGGACATGTAGGACGAGATGATGTAGCGCAGGATGTCGCGCTTCTGCGCATCCAGCTCGACGAACTGCGCGCCGACCTCGCTGCCGCGCTGGGAGACGATCTTCAGCTTGGCGTCGATGTTCAGGTCCAGCTTGGCCAGGCGCAGCTTGATGGAGGCGTTCATCAGGGTGCCGAGCTTGAGCGGCTGGGCATGGATGAGGCCGATGCCGCCGAGGGAGATGTCCTGGATGTCGCATTCCAGGCCGGCGAGGCCGCCGCCGCTGAGAATGACCTTGGCAGGAATGCGGGTGCGCACATGCTGGCGCTCGTCGATGGCTTCATGGATGACGTTGTCGGGTACGAGGGTCGTGCTGCTCATGGCTGTCGCGCCTGCTTAGATTTGAGTGAGTTCGAGGAGCACCGAAACGACGCCCAGGAAGATCGCGATGGAGGAAAACATCATCGCCTTGGAGGACCAGCGGTTGAGCCGGACGTCGAAGCTGACGCCGCGGTTGCTCAGGGTGGTCTTCTGGCGGGTCCAGCTCTGCTGGTCCATGTGGAAGAGGGCGTACACCTTCATGATCGAACCCACGATCTGGTTGTAATAGAGAACGAACGGATACAGGGCATCCACCGGGTGGCCGCTGAAGTGGAACAGCAGCGTCACCAGCGTGCGCGACAGCAGCACCCAGAACAGGTACACCAGCAGGTACTGCACGCCGAACAGCAGGGCGGCGGCCACCGAGGCGGTGAGGCCCATCAGGCAGGTCCACATGGACAGGCGCTGGTCGTAGAGCACGTACAGGGTGAAGGCCCCCAGGCGCCCCAGGCCCAGCAGGCTGGTGGCGCGGAAGTTCTGCCGCAGCGAGTTGCCGTACCAGCGGAACATCAGCTGGCGGGTCGCGCGGAAGAAGTTGCTGTCCGGCGGATGCTCCACGGTCAGGGTGTGGCTGTCGGGGACGTAGAAGGTGTCCCAGCCGGCGCGCATCAGGCTGAACCAGGAGGACTTGTCGTCGCCGGTGAGGAACTGGAAGCGCCCCAGGCGCCAGTGTTCGAGGAAGTCCGCCTCGACGTCGCGGATGAATTCCGGGTCGGTCATCACGCTGGCGCGGAAGAACGACAGCCGGCCGGTGAGGGTCAGCACGCGCCGGGAGAGGGCCATGGAGCACATGTTGATGTGTCGCTGGACGAAGCGCATGGTGTGCCACTCCTTGACCAGCTTGCCGCCTTCCACCTCGCAGTATTCATTGGTGGTCAGGCCGCCGACGCTGGGCAGCAGGGCGAACATCTTCACCGCCCGCTCGACGCAGCCGGGCAGCATGATGGTGTCGCCGTCCACCACGCCCACCACCGAGTTCTGCAGCGGCATCTGCCGCGACAGCGCGCGGAAGGCGTGGGCCAGGCCATCGCGCTTACCGGTGCCGCGGGCACGCACGATGATCAGCTTGATGTCGCTGCGCTCGCGCACCTCGTCCCGCATGATCGCCTTGATGAAGTTCTCGTCGCCCTTCTCGACGATGGAGGCGATCACCGTGCAGGGCACGCCCAGACGCTGCACCTCCTGGAACACCGAGCGGTAGACCTTGAAGGTGGTGGTGGTGGGAATGCGGAAGCTGGTCACCACCATGAACAGGTGGTCCGGCAGCGCTTCGTCCCCCATCGCCTCGACTTGCTTGCGCATGCGCGGGAACTTCCAGTGCAGGAAGTACATCCCCCTGAGGAAGTGGACGGCCGCGTTGCTGTAACGCCAGATGCCGATGGCCCCGATGATGAAGATGAACTTGTGGTGGGCCGGGTCCAGGTACTCCGGGGCCACCATCTCCGAGGCCAGGGCGACCAGCGCGAACAGGCATGTCCAACCGATCAGCTTGCGCAGGCGTCCGCAGGACGCGGCGTCTGAAGCGTGCATCCAGTACTACTCCATTCGTTCGACACGACTTCCATTGGCACGCGCGCCGCTTGGCATCCGTGCCTCCCCGCAACGGGGCCGTGACGGCCCCGCTGCACTCAGTCCATCAGTTCCGGTGTGCGCCCGTAGACGTCGTCCAGGCGCTTGATGTCGTCCTCGCCCAGGTAGCTGCCGGACTGCACCTCGATCAGCTCCAGGGGGATCTTCCCGGGGTTGGTCAGACGGTGGACCGAGGCCACCGGGATGTAGGTCGACTGGTTCTCGCTGAGCACGAACTGCCTGTCGTCACAGGTGACGAAGGCCGTGCCGGACACCACGATCCAGTGCTCCGCGCGGTGGTGGTGCATCTGCAGCGAGAGGCTGGCGCCCGGTTTCACGGTGATGCGCTTGACCTGGAAGCGCGTGCCCTCGTCGATGCTGTCGTAGGCGCCCCAGGGGCGGTGCACCCGGCTGTGGCGCTCGGCCTCGGGGCGGGACTCCTCCACCAGGTGCCCGACCAGTTGCTTGATCTCCTGCACGCGGTCCTTGTGGGCGACCATCACGGCGTCCTTGGTCTCCACCACCACCACGTCGTCCAGGCCGACCAGGGTGACCAGCTTGTGCTCGCTGTGGACCAGGCTGTTGCGGCTGTTCTGCAGCACGACGTTGCCGCGCGTGACGTTGCCGGCGGCGTCCTTGCGCTGGATCTCCCAGAGCGAGGACCAGGAGCCGACGTCGCTCCAACCGGCGTCCAGGGGCACCACGCAGGCGCGGTTGGTGTGTTCCATCACGGCGTAGTCGATGGAGTTGTCGGGGCAGTGCTCGAAGCTCGCCGGGTCGATGCGGAGGAAGCCGAGGTCCTGCTCGCTGCGGGCCAGGGCTGCCTCGCAGGTCTCGTAGATGCCGGGCTCGTGCTGCTTGAGTTCCTCCAGGTAGCGGCTGGCACGGAACAGGAACATGCCGCTGTTCCAGAAGTACTGGCCCTCCTCGACGAAGCGTCGGGCCGTGGCCAGGTCGGGCTTCTCGACGAAGCGTTCCACCGGCAGCACGCCTTCGGGCAGGCCATTGCCGTGGGGGGCGGTGCGGATGTAGCCGTACCCGGTCTCCGGGCTGGTCGCCGGTACCCCAAAAAGCACCAGGGCGCCTTGCTCGGCCGCCAGCCGGGCGCGTGCCAGGGCACTGTGGAAGGTCTGGACGTCGTCGATGACGTGGTCGGCCGGCAACACCAGCAGCAGTTCGTCACGCCCGGCTTCGAGCAGCGTCAGGGCGGCAATGGCCACGGCCGGCGCGGTGTTGCGGCCGAAGGGTTCCAGCAGGATGGACTGGGCCTTCCTGCGGATGCCCGCCAACTGGTCGATGACGATGAAGCGGTGGGCTTCGTTGCAGACCACCATCGGCGGCTCGAGCCCTTCGAGGGCCAGGCGCTCCACGGTCTGCTGGAACAGGGTGTTCTCACCGACCAGGGCGAGAAACTGTTTCGGGTACTGCTTGCGCGATAGCGGCCAGAGGCGCGAGCCACTGCCGCCGGACAAGATGAGCGGAATCATGCCGTCTCTCCCGGGCGTTCAAGAATCAGTTCACTGGGGCTTTCAAAGTCGGGTTGCCTGGCGCCGGCACGCTTCTCGGTGGGGCCGGTGCTGGCCCCGTGGCGGCCTGTCGCGCTACACCGCAGCGGTGGTGCGCACCGCTGCGGCAGGGTTTACCAGCAGATGCCTTCCTTGCCCTGGCTGCTGGGGGTCTGCATGAAACCCACCAGGTCCAGGACCTGCTTGTCGGGTGCAATGGATGCCAGGACCTCACCGAACTGGCGGTCGTTGTTGCCGAGGATGATGACGTCGGAGTCGTCCAGCACTTCGTTCAGGTCCTTGCGCAACAGGGCCGACACGTGGGGGATCTTCGACTCGATGTAGTCCTTGTTGGCGCCGAACACGCGGGCGTACTCGACGTTGCGGTCGAAGATCTTCAACTCGTAGCCCTTGCCGATGAGCATCTCGGCGAGCTCCACCAGCGGGCTCTCCCGCAGGTCGTCGCTGCCGGCCTTGAACGACAGGCCGAGCAGGCCGATCTTGCGTTTCTCGTAGCCGGTGACGAGGTCGAAGGCGCGTTCCACCTGGACCTTGTTGCTGCGCATGACCGAGGCGAGCATCGGGTGCTCGACGTCCAGGGTGCCGGCACGGTAGGTCAGGGCGCGCACGTCCTTGGGCAGGCAGGAGCCGCCGAAGGCGAAGCCCGGACGCAGGTAGTAACGGGACAGGTTGAGCTTGTGGTCCTGGCAGACCACGTCCATCACCTCGCGCCCATCGACGCCACAGGCCTTGGCGATGTTGCCGATCTCGTTGGCGAAACTCACCTTCACCGCGTGCCACACGTTGCACGTGTACTTGATCATCTCCGCCACTTCCACGGGCTTGCGGATGATCGGCGCGTCCAGTTCGCGGTAAAGCTCCTCGAGGAGGTCGCCGGATTCACGGTCCAGTTCGCCGATGACGGTCATGGCGGGGTAGTCGTAGTCCTGGATCGCCGTGCTCTCGCGGAGGAACTCGGGGTTGGTGGCGACGCCGAAGTCGACACCGGCGCGTTTGCCGGAGCAGTCTTCGATGAGGGGGATCACCACGTTCTTCACGGTGCCCGGCAGCACGGTGCTGCGCACGACCACGGTGTGGCGCGTGGATTTGCCGCGCAACGCCTCGCCGATCTGCCGGCACACGGCTTCCAGGTAGATCAGGTCCAGGTCGCCGTTGCGTTTGCTCGGGGTTCCTACGCAGATGAACGACATGTCGGTGGCCATGATGGCTTCCCGCACATCGGTGGTCCCGCGCAGCAAACCCGCATCGACCCCCTTGCGCAACAGTTCTTCGAGACCCGGTTCGACGATGGGGGACTTTCCCGTGTTGATCAGGTCGATCTTCTGCTGGGAAACATCAACTCCAACAACTTCATGCCCCCGGGAAGATAAACAGGCCGAACAAACTGCACCTACATACCCGAGACCAAAAATACTGATATGCATATATCCCTCTACACAATAAAAGAATCGCCACCCCTCCATGGAGGACTGCTGTCATTTATGGTTTTTGTCTGACACTTCTGGAGGACGCTGGGCGGGCTAATTTAAGCACCTTCTTCCAGACTAAGAGGAATTAATTGCGATGTTCAACACTTGGCTAAAAAAAATTTATTTATCTTAAAAATCAATAAGTTAAAAATCGCATTTTACATGACGTCAAAAATTCAGCGCCAACTAGTCTGTTTTTTGGCGTCAATAAAATATCGATTTTATAGAGCGATTCGCTATGGATTTCTGGATTCTTGAGCGGAAATATTGCGGATGTCCGGGGTATTTAAAAGTGTGCAGGTGGGGGTGTCTTAATTAATTGAAAGTGTGCGTTATTACGCTGTTCCAATTAATTGGAATATGGGTTGGCAGGACGTTTAATTGCGCTTGGAAGTGGCGGCGAATATATGGAAGTAGCAGTGGGTGGCGACTGATGAAGTGCTGGACGGGGCATGTCATGTCGCGAGGTGTGCGCCCTGCCTAATTTCCATGTCGCCTGCAGCGTTTCATCAGGGACAGTCAATCACTCGCGAGCTTCACCATGCCCCGACAGCATCCCCTGTCGAGCCTGCCTCTGCCCGGGGGGCGGCGCCTCGACGTCGACGAATCCCATGACCGCCTGCACCTGCTGCTGGATGGCCAGCCCCTGCTGGTGATGACCGCCCAGCCCGGCGTGCTGCCGCTGCTCAAACCCCTCGAGCCTGCGCTGCCCGATGCCGAGGCGTTGTGGTGGGCGAGCTACCTGTGGCTCGCCCGTGAGCTTGAGTGCCAGGCGCTGCGCTGGCAGTTGAGCGCCGCCCCGGCAGAGGCGCTGGGTGAAGGCTGGCTGGTGCCGGCGCAGGAGCCTGGCATGTTCGTGTGCGAGCGTGGGGTGTTCTGGCAGCGGCCGGTGCCCTGGGTGCAGATGCAGCCGGTCTACCCGGAGCGGCTGGTGATGAGCGAAGGGCGGCGCCACCCACGGCGTCCGCCCAAGCCGAGCGGTGAGGTGTATCGACGTTTCGATGCACGGCTGGGGGCCGAGTTCTCCCTGCGCACGCTGGACATCGAGGCTGACCTGGAGCGCTTCAACCGTTGGCAGAACTCACCCCGCGTGCTGGCTTTCTGGCAGGAGGGCGGCAGCCTCGACCATCACCGCGCCTACCTGCAGCGCCTGGCCGGTGACCCCCATACCCTGACCCTGCTGGGCTGCTTCGACGACGAGCCGTTTGCCTACTTCGAAGCCTACTGGGCCAAGGAGGACCGCATTGCGCCGTTCTACGCGGTGGACGACTACGACCGCGGCATCCACATGCTGGTGGGGGAGGAGCACCATCGCGGGCCGCACAAGGTGGCCGCCTGGCTGGCGGGGCTGACCCACTACCTGTTTCTCGACGATCCGCGTACCCGCCGCGTGGTGGCCGAGCCCCGCGCCGACAACGCGCGGATGATCGCCCACATGCAGGGCCTGGGTTTCTACCGCGAGAAGGAATTCGACTTCCCCCACAAGCGTGCCGCGCTCATGGCCATCGGCCGCGAGCGCTTCTTCGACCGCTGCACGCTGGCCTGAACCGCACCCGGGCTACAGGGTGGCGGATCCGTAGCCCGGACTTCAGTCCGGGAATCCTCCCGATGCAGATCCCGGGCGTGAGTCCGGCGGCGACGTGGGGATTGGCAGGGAAGGGGCCTGGCAGCCTGGGGCGCCATGCCGCTCCCGGGCTGAAGCCCGGGCTACAGGGGTGAGGAGCATCCGTAGCCCGGACTTCAGTCCGGGAATCCCCCCGATTCAGATCCCGGGCATAAGCCCGGGCGACGGGGGCGGGTTGGTGGGAAGGAGCGGGGCAGGGAAGCCCCGCGTCAGGCGGGAGGGTCAGGCGATGCGTTCGGGCTGGTCGGCGTCGTTCTGTGCACGGGTCACCTTGCGGCAGTGCACCAGGGCGTCGCGGATCATGAAGTTGACCAGGGTCGGCGAGACGCCCAGCTCCTTGGCGATGTCCTTCTGCGGCACGCCGTGCAGGCGGTACATCTCGAAGGCATAGCGGGTGCGGGCCGGCAGCTCGCCGAGGGCGTCGGCGATGTGTTCCAGGGTGGCGTAGTTGATGTGCGAGGTCTCGGGGGAGGCGCCTTGCATAACCACCACGTTGAGGCCTTCTTCCTCGGTGCCGGCATAGCGCTGTTCCAGGGCCTGCTTGCGGTAGTGGTCGATGGCCAGGTTGCGCACGATCTGGAACAGGTAGCTGAGCTGCGCCTTGATCGAGCTGGTGATCCTCGGCGCCGACTGGAGGCGGAAGAAGGCGTCCTGCACCACGTCCTCGGCCCGGGTCCGGCAGCCGGTTACCCGCATCGCGATCTTCACCAGGATGGAGCGGTTGTCAATGAAGACCTGCAGAAGTGGGGAGTCAAGCCGGCTTGTTGAGAGTTGATCCGTCATGGAAATCACCTTGCGCATGGGTAGGCATAGGGCCCGGTTACCTGTGGGCTCCCGTTCAGCGGGGTAACAAATTATGACCAATGATAATCATTGTCAAATGCGATAGATAAGCAATTCATATCGAGGGGAAGCAGATCACGCCGAGGTTTCCGGCGTGTTGCGGGGCCATGACGGAACAGGGACGGCGGTTGTGAAAAAGAATGTGCGTGAGGTGCGTGATGAGCAGGAAGGTCTGTAGGACCGGCCTACAGGAATCCGGTCTTCGCCGTGGTGCCTGGTGACGCCTCGACCGGGGCCGGAGTGTTCACCCCGGACCGCTAATTATTCCCGTTCGCCATCCGTACTCCTCAGTGCAAGCACGGGCAGGTCGCCCGGCCCAACTCGCATGAGGAGACAGACATGGTGTTCGATCGTGATGACGTGGTGTTCCAGGTGGTCATCAACCACGAGGAGCAGTACTCGATCTGGCCGGACTACAAGGCCATCCCCGCCGGCTGGCGCGCCGCCGGCAAGAGCGGGCTGAAGCAGGAGTGCCTGGCGTACATCGAGGAGCACTGGACCGACATGCGCCCGCTGAGCCTGCGCAAGCAGATGGAACAGGCCGAAGGGGTGGCCTGAGGTGAGCGCGCCGATCAGCCTGCGCCTGTTCTGCCTGCCGTATTCCGGCGCCAGCGCCATGGTCTACAACCGCTGGCGGCGCATCCTGCCCGCCTGGCTGGTGGTGCAGCCGCTGGAATTGCCGGGGCGCGGCATGCGCATGGACGAGCCGTTGCACACCCGCATCGACACGCTGGTGGCGCAGCTCGCCCGCGAAGTCGCGCCCCAGGTGCAGCAGCCCTACGCGCTGTTCGGCCACAGCCTGGGCGGGCTGCTCGCCTTCGAGCTGGCCCACGCCCTGCGCGAGAAGGGGCTGCCCGAGCCCCTGGCGCTGTTCCCCTCGGCCACCGCCGGCCCGGCCCGGCGCAACGTCGATGACTACCGCGACGCCAAGAGCGACGCCGAGCTGATCGCCAGGCTGCGCAGCCTCCAGGGCACCCCCGAGGAGGCCCTGGCCAACGAGGAGCTGCTGCGCCTGACGCTGCCCATCCTGCGGGCCGACTTCCTCGTCGCCGGCAGCTACGCCTACCGCCGGCGCGAGCCGCTGCAGGCGCCCATCCATGTGCTCGGCGGCAAGGCCGACGAGCTGCGCGTGGATGAGCTGCTGGACTGGCAGGACGAGACCGCCACCGGCTTCTCCCTCGATATGTTCGAGGGGCACCACTTCTTCCTCCAGCAACAGGAGGCCGCCGTGCTGCGCACCCTCAAGCGCTACGCCGAGCAGCACCTGCTGCGCCTGCGCGCCCGCACGTCGCGCCAGGTTCCGCTGGCGGCCGGCTGAGCCGCCCGGCGCGGCCGTCGTGCCGGGCGCGCCCCTTCGCTTCAACGAACCCCGAATTCAAGCCGCATCAGGCAGGACGACAACATGATGGACGCCTTCGAACTCCCCAGCACCCTGGTCCAGGCCCTGCAGCGCCGCGCTGCCGAACAGCCGGAACGCCTCGCCCTGCGCTTTCTCGAAGGCGAGGGCGACGGCGTGGTCATCAGCTACCGGGAGCTGGACCGGCGCGCCCGCGTGATCGCCGCTGCCCTGCAGGAGGAAGCGGAGTTCGGCGATCGCGCCGTGCTGCTGTTCGACAGCGGCCCCGATTACGTCGCGGCGTTCTTCGGCTGCCTCTACGCCGGCGTCATCGCCGTGCCGGCCTACCCGCCGGAGTCCGCACGCCGCAATCACCAGCTGCGCCTGCTGTCGATCATCGACGACGCCGAGCCGGCCCTGGTGCTGACCAGCGCCGCCCTGCGCGAACCCCTGCAGCAGCTGAGCACCGACCTGGGCGCCGCCGGGCCGGCGCTGCTCTGCGTCGAGGATCTGCAGGACGAGCTGGCCGACGCCTGGTGCGAGCCGGTGCTGGCCGCCGATGACATCGCCTTCCTGCAATACACCTCCGGCTCCACCTCGCTGCCCAAGGGCGTGCAGGTCAGCCACGGCAACCTGGTGGCCAACGAGCTGTTGATCCGTCGCGGCTTCGGCATTGGCGCCGACGACGTGATCGTCAGCTGGCTGCCGCTCTACCACGACATGGGCCTGATCGGCGGCCTGCTGCAACCCATCTTCAGCGGCGTACCCTGCGTGCTCATGTCGCCGCGCTACTTCCTCGAACGCCCGGTGCGCTGGTTGGAAGCCATTGCCCAGTACGGTGGCACCGTCAGCGGCGGCCCCGACTTCGCCTACCGCCTGTGCTGCGAGCGGGTCAGCGCCGGGGCCCTGGCGCGGCTGGACCTCAGCGGCTGGCGCGTGGCCTTCTCCGGCTCCGAGCCGATCCGCCAGGACAGCCTCGAACGCTTCGCCGGCCAGTTCGCCGCCTGCGGCTTCTCCGCCGCCAGCTTCCTCGCCTGCTACGGCCTGGCCGAGGCGACTCTGTTCGTCACCGGCGGCGTGCGCGGTCAGGGCATTCCCGCCCTTGGCGTGGACGGCGCCGCGTTGGCGCAGAACCGCATCGAACCAGGCGCCGATAGCCTGCTGCTGAGCTGCGGCTTCGGCCAGCCCGGGCACGGCGTGATGATCGTCGAACCGGCCACCGGCGCCGCCCTCGGCGAAAACCAGGTGGGCGAGATCTGGGCCAGCGGCCCGAGCATCGCCCACGGCTACTGGCGCAACCCGGAAGCCACCGCCAAGGCCTTCGTCGACCGCGACGGCGTGAGCTGGCTGCGCACCGGCGACCTGGGCTTTTTGCGCGACGGCGAGCTGTTCGTCAGCGGCCGTCTCAAGGACATGCTCATCGTCCGGGGCCACAACCTCTACCCGCAGGACATCGAGCGCACCGTCGAGACCGAGGTGGCACTGGTGCGCAAGGGCCGCGTCGCCGCCTTCGCCGTGAAACAGGATGGCGAGGAGGGCATCGGCATCGCCGTGGAGATCGGCCGCAGCGTGCAGAAGGCCCATGCGCCGGAAGCCCTGATCCGCATGATCCGCCAGGCCGTGGCCGACGCCTGCCAGGAGGCACCGCGCGTGGTGCTGCTGCTCAATCCCGGCGCGCTGCCCAAAACCTCCAGCGGCAAGCTGCAACGCTCCGCCTGCCGCAGCGGCCTGGAAGACGGCAGCCTCGACGCCTACGCCTGCTTCCCCGATGCCGCCGCCAGCGCCACGCCGGTTGCCAGCAGCGAGGCGGCCGGTGACCTGCAGCAGCGCATCGCCGCCCTCTGGTCCGAGCAGTTGCAGGTGCCGGTCGTGAACGCCGACGACAGCTTCTTCCTGCTGGGCGGCAACTCCATCGGCGCCGCCCAGGTGATGGCGCGCCTGCGCGACGAACTGGGCCTGGAGCTGGAATTGCGCCAGCTCTTCGAGGCCCGCTCCCTGGCTGAATTCACCGCCGCCGTGCAGGCCCAACAGGCCGCCGGTGCGCCGCGCCAGGGCGCCATCCCGCGCCTGCCGCGCAACCAGGACCTGCCGCAATCCCCCGCGCAGAACCGCCTCTGGTTCCTCTGGCAGCTGGACCCGCAAAGCGCCGCCTACAACATCCCCGGCGGCCTGCGCCTGCGCGGCGAGCTGGACGAAGGCGCCGTGCTGCGCAGCTTGCAGCAACTGGTGCAGCGCCATGAAGCGCTGCGCACGCGCTTCCTCGAACGGGACGGCGTCGCCCTGCAACGCATCCTGCCGTCCCAGGAGCTGAGCCTCTCGCGCCTCGACCTCAGCCACCTCGACGGCGCCGAGCGCGACGCCCGCGCCGCCCAGTTGCGCGAAGAGGAGGCCCAGGTGCCCTTCGACCTGGAGCAGGGGCCGCTGCTGCGCCTGACCCTGGTGCACCTGGACGATGAACAGCACCAACTGTGGCTGACCCTGCACCACATAGTCGCTGACGGCTGGTCGCTGAACCTGCTGCTGGACGAATTCTCCCGCCTCTACGGCGCTGCCTGCGGTGGCCCCGCAGCGGACCTGGCGCCCTTGCCCCTGGGCTACGCCGACTTCTCCGCCTGGCAGCGCCAGTGGCTGGCCGAAGGCGAGGCCGAGCGCCAGCTGGCCTGGTGGCGCGAGCAACTGGGCGACGAGGCCCCGGCCCTGCAACTGCCCACCGACCGCCCGCGCACCGCCCAGCGCAGCCACGCCGCCGCGCGCCACAGCCTGCGCCTGGATGACGACCTGGCCAAGGCCCTGCGCGCGCTGGCCCAGGCCGAGCACTCGACCCTGTTCATGGTGCTGCTGGCGGCTTTCCAGGGCCTGCTGTTCCGCCTCAGCGGGCAGGCGGACATCCGCGTCGGCGTGCCCGGCGCCAACCGCCAGCGCCTGGAAACCCAGGGCCTGGTCGGATTCTTCATCAACACCCTGGTGCTGCGTGGCCAACTCGACGGCCGTCGCACCTTCAGCGCACTGCTGGCCCAGGCCCGCGAAGCCACCCTTGGCGCTCAGGCCAACCAGGACCTGCCCTTCGACCGCCTGGTGGACGCCCTCGGCGGCGAGCCGTTCCAGGTCATGTTCAACCACCAGCAGCGCGACCTCTCGGCGCTGCGCCGCCTGCCGGGCCTGCTCGCCGACGAGCTGCCCTGGCACAGCCGCGAAGCCAAGTTCGACCTGCAACTGCACAGCGAGGAAGACGCCCGTGGCCGCCTGACCCTGGCCTTCGACTACGCCACCGAACTGTTCGACGCCGGCAGCGTGCGCCGCCTGGCCGAGCGCTTCGTCAGCCTGCTGCGCCAGGTGGTTGAGCAACCGTCGCGGGCCCTGGGCGATATCCAGTTGCTGGACGAGGCCGAGCGCAGCCAACTGGCCGGCTGGGCCCGTGCCCCGCAGCCCGTTGCCCATCGCTGGCTGCCCGAGCTGCTGGAGCTGCAGGCTGCCGCCGACCCGCAGCGCATCGTCCTCACGTGGGCCGGAGGGCAACTGGACAGCGCCACGCTGCACCGCCGCGCCAACCGCCTGGCCCACCGTCTGCAAGCCCTGGGCGTCGGCCCCGACGTGCCGGTGGCCATCGCCGCCGAGCGCTCGCCGGAGCTGCTGGTCGGCCTGCTGGCCATCATCAAGGCCGGCGGCGCCTATGTGCCGCTGGATGTCGACTACCCGCGCGAACGCCTCGCCTACATGCTGCAGGACTGCGGCGCACGCCTGCTGCTGACCCAGTCGCACCAGGTGGCGCGCCTGCCGATTCATGAGGGCGTGCGCGTCATCGAGCTGGACCGGGAGGAGGGCGACTGGCCCGACAGCCCGCCGACCGCCGCCGTGCACGGCGACAACCTCGCCTACGTCATCTACACCTCCGGCTCCACCGGCCAGCCCAAGGGCGTCGGCAACACCCACGCGGCCCTGGCCGAGCGCCTGGCCTGGATGCAGGCGCAGTACCGACTGGATGCCAGTGACGTGCTGCTGCAGAAGGCACCGGTGAGCTTCGACGTCTCCGTTTGGGAATGCTTCTGGCCGCTGGTCAGCGAGGCACGCCTGGTGCTGGCCGCCCCCGGTGAGCACCGCGACCCGCGCCGCCTGGTGCAACTGGTGCGCGAGCACGGCGTGACCACGCTGCACTTCGTGCCGCCGCTGCTGCAACTGTTCATCGAGGAGGAGGGGGTTGGCGAATGCACTTCCCTGCGCCGCCTGTTCTCCGGTGGCGAGGCGCTGCCCGCCGCCCTGCGCGACCGGGTGCTGCAGCGCCTGCCGGCGGTGCGCCTGGACAACCGCTACGGCCCCACCGAAACCGCCATCAACGTCACCCACTGGCAATGCCGCAATGATGACGGCGAGCGCTCGCCCATCGGCCAGCCCCTGGGCAATGTGCTCTGCCATGTGCTGGATGCCGAGCTCTCGGCCCTGCCGGTCGGCGTGCCGGGCGAGCTGTGCATCGGTGGCGCCGGCCTCGCCCGTGGCTACCTGGGCCGCGCGGCGCTGACCGCCGAACGCTTCGTGCCCGACCCCTTCGGCGAACCGGGTGCGCGCCTGTACCGCACCGGTGACCGCGCCCGCTGGGGCACCGACGGCGCGCTGGAGTACCTCGGCCGCCTCGACAGCCAGGTCAAGCTGCGTGGCTTCCGTGTGGAGCCCGAAGAAATCCGCGCGCGCCTGCTGGCCCAGCCCGGCGTCGGCCAGGCCGTTGTGGTGCTGCGCGACGGCCCCGGCGGCCCGCGCCTGGTGGGCTACTACTGCGCCAACGGCGCTGCCGAAGAGGAAGCCCGGCAGACCGAGCGCCTGCTGCTGGCCCTGCGCGACGAGCTGCCGGAGTACATGGTGCCGGCGCAACTGATGCGCCTGGAGGCACTGCCCGTCGGCCCCAGCGGCAAGCTGGACCGCCGCGCGCTGCCCGAGCCGGCCTGGCAGCAGGCCGAGCACCGCGAGCCGGCCACTGAGCTGGAGCAACAGGTCGCCGCCATCTGGCGCGAGGTGCTGGGCATCCAGCGCATCGGCCTGGACGACGACTTCTTCGCCCTCGGCGGCCACTCGCTGCTGGCCACCCAGATCGTCTCCCGCACCCGCCAGGCCTGCGACGTCGAGCTGCCGCTGCGCGCGCTGTTCGAAGCCAGCACCCTGGACGGCTTCTGCGCCGAGGTGGCGCGCATCCAGGCCAGCGGCCAGGTGGACAGCCAGGGCGTGATCGCCCGCGTCGACCGCAGCCGCCCGGTGCCGCTGTCCTATTCCCAGCAGCGCATGTGGTTCCTCTGGCAGCTGGAGCCGGACAGCCCCGCCTACAACGTCGGCGGCCTGGCGCGCCTCAGTGGCCCGCTGGATGTGGCCCGCTTCGAGGCGGCCTTGCAGGCCCTGGTGCAGCGCCACGAGACCCTGCGCACCACCTTCCCCAGCGAGAACGGCGTGCCGCGCCAGCAGGTGGCCGAGCAATCAAACCTGAACATGGGCTGGGAAGATTTCTCCGCCCTGGATGCCGACACCCGCCAGGCCCGCCTGCAGGCGCTGGCCGATGACGAGGCCCACCGCCCCTTCGACCTGGAGACCGGCCCGCTGCTGCGGGTGGTGATGGTCAAGGGCGGCGAGCGCAAGCATTTCCTCGTAGTGACCCTGCACCACATCGTCACCGAAGGCTGGGCGATGGACATCTTCGCCCGCGAATTGGGCGCGCTCTACGAGGCCTTCCTCGATGACCGCGAATCGCCCCTGGCGCCGTTGCCGGTGCAGTACCTCGACTACAGCGCCTGGCAGCGCCAGTGGCTGGAAAGCGGCGAGCGCCAGCGCCAGCTGGACTACTGGACGGCGCAGTTGGGCCACGAGCACCCGCTGCTGGAGCTGCCCTCGGATCGCCCACGCCCACCGGCCCAGAGCCACCGGGGCGAGCTCTACCGCTTCGACCTGCCGGCTGCGCTGGCCGAGCGCGTGCGCGCCTTCAACGCGGCCAACGGCCTGACCCTGTTCATGACCATGACCGCCACCCTGGCCGTGCTGCTGCACCGCTACAGCGGCCAGCAGGACCTGCGCATCGGCGCGCCGGTGGCCAACCGCATCCGCCCGGAAAGCGAGGGGCTGATCGGCGCCTTCCTCAACACCCAGGTGCTGCGTTGCCAGCTCGACGGGCAGATGAGCGTCGCCGCGCTGCTGGAGCAGGTGCGCCACACCGTGATCGAGGGCCAGTCGCACCAGGACCTGCCCTTCGACCAGCTCGTCGAGGCTCTGCAGCCGCCGCGCAGCAGCGCCTACAACCCGCTGTTCCAGGTGATGTGCAACGTGCAGCGCTGGGAGTTCCAGCAGACCCGCGAGCTGGCGGGGATGAAGGTCGAGTACATCGCCAACGACGCCCGCGCCACCAAGTTCGACCTCAACCTGGAAGTCACCGACCTCGACCATCGCCTCGGCTGCTGCTTCACCTACAGCTCCGACCTGTTCGACGAGCCGCGCATCGCGCGCATGGCCACCCACCTGTGCAACCTGCTGGAAGCGCTGCTGGGTGACCCCGCGCAGCGCCTGGCCGAGCTGCCGCTGCTCAGCGATGACGAGCGCCTGGCGCAGCTCGAAAGCCTCAGCGAAGAACCCGGCGAGCACCGCCTCGACGGCTGCATCCATCGGCTGTTCGCCGAGCAGGCCGCGCGCACGCCCAGGGCACCGGCCCTGACCTTCGCCGGCGAGACCCTCGACTACGCCACCCTGGATGCCCGCGCCAACCGCCTGGCCCACCTGCTGCGCGAGCGCGGCGTCGGCCCCGAGGTGCGCGTCGGCCTGGCCCTGGAGCGTTCGGCGGCGATGGTGGTCGGCTTGCTGGCCATCCTCAAGGCCGGTGGCGCCTACGTACCGCTGGACCCGGAATACCCCACCGAACGCCTGCACTACATGGTCGAGGACAGCGGCATCGTCCTGCTGCTGGGCCAGGCCGCGCTGTTCGACACCCTCGGCGAGCTGCCGGCCGGCGTCGCCCGCTGGTGCCTGGAGGAGGACGAGGCCGCGCTGGCCGCTTACCCCGCCAGCGCGCCGGTGGACCTCGCTCGGCCGCAGCACCAGGCGTACCTCATCTACACCTCCGGCTCCACCGGCAAGCCCAAGGGCGTGGCGGTCAGCCACGGCGAGATCGCCATGCACTGCCAGGCGGTCATCCGTCGCTTCGGCATGCGCGCCGACGACTGCGAGCTGCACTTCTATTCCATCAACTTCGACGCCGCCAGCGAGCGCCTGCTGACGCCGCTGCTGTGCGGCGCGCGCCTGGTGCTGCGGGCCCAGGGCCAGTGGGGCGCCGAGGATATCTGCCAGCTCATCCGCGAACAGGGCGTCACCATCCTCGGTTTCACTCCCAGCTACGGCAGCCAGCTGGCCCAGTGGCTCGGCGCGCGGGGCGAAACCCTGCCGGTGCGCCTGGTGATCACCGGGGGCGAGGCGCTGACCGCCGAGCACCTGCAGCGCATCCGCGCGGGCTTCGCGCCCCAGGCCTTCTTCAACGCCTACGGCCCCACCGAGACGGTGGTCATGCCCCTGGCCGCTCTGGCCCCTGCGCAGCTGGAGGAGGGCGCCGCCAGCGTGCCCATTGGCCGCATGGTCGGTGCGCGGGTGGCCTGCATCCTCGAAGCCGACCTGGCCCTGGTGCCACCGGGCGCCATCGGCGAGCTCTATGTCGGCGGCGCCGGGCTCGCCCGTGGCTACCACCAGCGCCCGGGCCTCACCGCCGAGCGCTTCGTGCCCAACCCCTTCGCCACCGACGGCGGGCGCCTCTATCGTACCGGCGACCTGGTGCGCCAGCGCGACGATGGCCAGCTGGAATACCTCGGCCGCATCGACCAGCAGGTGAAGGTGCGCGGCTTCCGCATCGAGCTGGGCGAGATCGAAGCACGCTTGCTGGAACACCCGGCGGTGCGCGAAACCGTGGTGCTGGCCCTGGACAGCCCCAGCGGCAAGCAACTGGCCGGCTACGTGGCCTGTGCCGCCGCAGAAGAGGGCGCCGATGCGCAACAGGCGCTGCGCGAAACCCTCAAGGCGCACCTGCGCACCCAGCTGCCGGAACACATGGTGCCCGCGCACCTGGTGCTGCTCGACAGCCTGCCGCTGACCCCCAACGGCAAGCTCGACCGCCGCGCGCTGCCCGCGCCGGACCCGGAGCACAACCGCCAGCAGTACCTGGCACCGAGCAGCGAGCTGGAGCAGAGCCTGGCGGCCATCTGGCGCGAGGTGCTCAACGTCGAGCAGGTCGGGCTCGCCGATAACTTCTTCGAGCTGGGTGGCGATTCCATCCTCTCCATCCAGGTGGTCAGCCGTGCCCGCCAGCAGGGCATCCACTTCAGCCCGCGCGACCTGTTCCAGCACCAGACGGTGCAGACCCTGGCCGCCGTCGCCCGCCGCGAGGCGCTGACCCAGGTGGACCAGGGCCCGGTGACCGGCACCATGCCGCTGACGCCCATCCAGCACTGGTTCTTCCAGCAGGCGCCGGAAAACGTCGGCCACTGGAACCAGTCGCTGCTGCTGGAAGCTGGCGAGCGCCTGGATGCGGGGCATCTGGAGCAGGCCCTGCAGTGCCTGGTGGAACACCACGACGCCCTGCGCCTGTCCTTCACCCGTGAAGGCGACACCTGGCACGCCGAACACCGCGCACCCGCCAGCGAGGCCGACGGCCTGCTGTGGCAGGCGCAGGTGGGCGACTTCGCCGAGGCGGAAACCCTGCTGGCCGATGCCCAGCGCAGCCTCGACCTGGCCCAGGGTCCGCTGCTGCGTGCCCTGCTGCTGGAAGGCCCGGACGGGCGCCAGAAGCTGCTGCTGGCCATCCACCACCTGGTGGTGGACGGCGTCTCCTGGCGCGTGCTGCTGGACGACCTGCAAACCAGCTATCGCCAACTGCAGGCCGGGCAGCCCCTGGCGCTGCCGGCGCGCACCAGCGCCTTCAAGCACTGGGGCGAACGCCTGGCGGCCTATGCCGGCAGCGAGCCGCTGCGCGAAGAGCTGCCTTGGTGGCAGGCGCAGCTCGGCGGTGAGGATGCGCCGCTGCCCTGCGACCGCGACGCCGAACAGGACCTGGAGCGCGACGCCCAGCGCCTCACCCTGCGCCTGGATGCCGAGCACACCCGGCAACTGCTGCAACAGGCGCCCGCCACCTACCGCACCCGCGTCGACGACCTGCTGCTCACCGCCCTGGCCCGCGTGCTGTGCCGCTGGGCCGCGCGTGACTCGGTGCTCGTGCAACTGGAAGGCCACGGCCGCGAGCCGCTGTTCGACGACATCGACCTCAGCCGCACCGTCGGCTGGTTCACCAGCGCCTATGCGCTGCGCCTGGCCCCGGCCGAGGGGCTCGGCGCTGCGATCAAGGCGATCAAGGAGCAGCTGCGCCAGGTGCCCCACAAGGGCCTCGGCTTCGGCGTGCTGCGTTACCTGGCCGACCCGGCCACCCGCGCCGCCATGGCCGCGCTGCCGCCGGCGCGTATCACCTTCAACTACCTGGGCCAGTTCGACGGCAGCTTCGCCGAGGGCGCGCTGCTGCGCCCGCTGGAAGAGAGCGCCGGCCCGGCCCACGACGCCGACGCCACACTGCCCAACTGGCTGAGCGTGGACGGCCAGGTGTTCGGCGGCGAACTGCTGCTCAACTGGACCTACAGCCAGGCGCGCTACGACCGCGCCACGGTGCAGGGCCTGGGCGAAGCCTTCATCGCCGAGCTGCAGGCGCTCATCGCCCATTGCCTGGAGGAGGGCGCCGGTGGCCCGACGCCGTCGGACTTCCCCCTGGCAAACCTGAGCCAGGAGCAGATCGACCAGTTGCCGGTGCCGGCCGCCGCCATCGACGACATCTACCCGCTGACGCCCATGCAGGAAGGCCTGCTGCTGCACACCCTGCTGGAGCCGGGCACCGGCATCTACTACATGCAGGACCGCTACCGCATCAACAGCGCGCTGGACGTGGAGCGCTTCACCCGCGCCTGGCGCGCGGTGGTGGCGCGGCACGAGGCGCTGCGCGCCTCCTTCGTGTGGAACGCCGGCGAAACCATGCTGCAGGTGATCCACAAGCCCGGTGCCACCGAGGTGGACGTGCTGGACTGGAGTGACCTGCCCGAGGACGGCCACGAGGAGCGCTTGCAGGCGCTGCACCGCACCGAGCGCGAGGCCGGCTTCGACCTGCTGCACCAGCCGCCTTTCCACCTGCGCCTGATCCGCCTGGGCGAGGCGCGCTACTGGTTCATGATGAGCAACCACCACATCCTCATCGACGCCTGGTGCCGTGGCCTGCTGATGAGCGACTTCTTCGAGGTCTACGCCGCCCTGAGCGAGGGCCGCGAGCCGCAGCTGCCATTGGCGCCGCGCTACCGCGACTACATCGGCTGGCTGCAGCGCCAGGACCTCGGCCAGGCCCGTGCCTGGTGGCAGGGCAACCTGGCCGGCTTCGAGCGCACCACCCATCTGCCGAGCGACCGGCCGATCCTCCGCGAACACGCCAACGACAGCGGCGGCATGCAGGTGGGCGACCGCATCACCCGCCTGGACGCCGCCGATGGCGCGCGCTTACGGGAACTGGCGCAGCGTCACCAGCTCACCGTCAACACCCTGGCCCAGGCGGCCTGGGCCCTGGTACTGGCGCGCTACAGCGGTGAGCGCGACCTGGTCTTCGGCGTCACCGTTGCCGGGCGCCCGGTGGGCCTGCCGGAGATGCAGCGCACCGTCGGCCTGTTCATCAACAGCATCGCCCTGCGGGTGAAGCTGCCCGCACCGGGCCAGCGCCTGGGCGTGCGTGACTGGCTGCAGGGGCTGCTGGCCAGCAACCTGGAGCTGCGCGAGCACGAGTACCTGCCGCTGGTGGCCATCCAGGAATGCAGCGAACTGCCCAAGGGCCAGCCGCTGTTCGACAGCCTCTTCGTGTTCGAGAACGCGCCGGTGGAAGTCGCGGTGCTGGACCGGGCGCAGAGCCTTTCCGCCAGCTCGGATTCCGGCCGCACCCACACCAACTTCCCGCTCACCGTGGTCTGCTACCCGGGCGATGACCTGGGCTTGCACCTGTCCTACGACCGGCGCTATTTCGAGGAGGCGACCATCGACCGCCTGCTGGGCGAGTTCAAGCGCCTGCTGCTGGCCCTCGGTGATCACATCGAAGGCGACATGAGCGAGCTGCCGTTGCTGGGGGATGCTGAGCGCGAGCTGCTGCTGCATGGCGTCAACGACAGTGCCCGCGACTACCCGCTGGAGCAGGGCTACGTGCGCCTGTTCGAGGCCCGTGTGGCCGCGCACCCGCAGCGCATCGCCGCCCGCTGCCTCGACCGCCAGTGGAGCTACGCCGAGCTGAACCGCCACGCCAACCGCCTGGGCCACGCCCTGGGCACCGCCGGCGTCGGCCTCGACCAGCCGGTGGCGCTGCTCGGCGAGCGTGGGCTCGACCTGCTGGGCATGATGGTCGGCACCTTCAAGGCCGGCGCTGGCTACCTGCCGCTGGACCCGGCGCTGCCCACCCCGCGCCTGACGCGCATCCTCGAACTCAGCCGCGCCCCCGCGCTGGTGGCCACCCGTGCCTGCCGCGACCAGGCCATGATGCTGCTGGAGGAGCTCGGTTGCGGCCAGCGCCCGCGCCTGCTGATCTGGGAGGACGTGCTGCAAGGCGCCTGGCCGGAGCAGGACCCGGGTATCCACAGCGGCCCGGGCAATCTGGCCTACGTCATCTACACTTCCGGCTCCACCGGCCTGCCCAAGGGCGTGATGGTCGAGCAGGCCGGCATGCTCAACAACCAGCTGAGCAAGGTGCCGTACCTGGCGCTGACCGAGGCGGACGTGATCGCCCAGACGGCCTCGCAGAGCTTCGACATCTCGGTCTGGCAGTTCCTCGCCGCGCCGCTGTTCGGCGCCTGCACCGAGATCGTCCCCAACGCCATCGCCCACGACCCGCAGGCGCTGCTGGCCCATGTGCGCGAGCGCGGCATCACCGTGCTGGAGAGCGTGCCCTCGCTGATCCAGGGCATGCTCGCCGAGGATCGTGCCGTGCTCGGCGCCTTGCGCTGGATGCTGCCCACGGGCGAGGCCATGCCGCCGGAGCTGGCGCGCCAGTGGCTGGAGCGCTACCCGCAGGTGGGGCTGGTCAACGCCTATGGCCCGGCCGAGTGCTCGGACGACGTGGCCTTCTTCCGCGTCGACGCGGCCTCCACCGCAGGCACCTACCTGCCCATCGGCAGCCCCACCGACAACAACCGCCTGTACCTGCTGGACGACGCCTTCGAGCTGGCGCCCCTGGGCGCCGTGGGCGAACTCTGCGTCGCCGGCACCGGCGTCGGCCGTGGCTACGTCGGCGACCCGCTGCGCACCGCCCAGGCCTTCGTGCCCAACCCCTTCGGCGCGCCGGGCGAACGCCTGTACCGCACCGGCGACCTCGCTCGCCGCCGCGCCGATGGCGTGCTGGAGTACGTCGGCCGTGTCGACCACCAGGTGAAGATCCGTGGCTACCGCATCGAACTGGGCGAGATCGAAGCCCGCCTGTTCGAGCGCCCGGACGTGCGCGACGCCGCCGTCAGCGTGCAGGAAGGCCCCACCGGCAAATACCTGGTGGGCTACCTGGTGCCGCGCGAGGCCGAGCGCTTCACCCGCGCCAGCTCGCCGGCCAGCCGCCTGGCGGCAGAGGGCGCCTGGTTCGAAGCCATCAAGCAGCAACTGCGCGGCGACCTGCCGGACTACATGGTGCCGCTGCACTGGCTCGTGCTCGAACGCCTGCCGCTGAATGCCAACGGCAAGCTCGACCGCAAGGCCCTGCCGCCCCTGGAATTCGGCCCGCTGCAGGCCCAGGACTACCTGGCCCCGCGCAGCGAACTGGAAATCACCCTGGCCGGCATCTGGGCCGAGGTGCTCAAGGTCGAACGGGTCGGCGTGCGCGACAACTTCTTCGAACTCGGCGGCCACTCCCTGCTCGCCACCCAGATCGCCTCCCGCGTGCAGAAAACCCTGCAACGCAACGTGCCCCTGCGGGCCATGTTCGAGTGCAGCACGGTGGAGGAACTGGCGAGCTACATCGACTCCCTGGAAGGCAGCGTCGTCACCGAGGAGAAAGCCGCACGGCTGGAGGACCTGATGGCCAGGCTGGAGATGCTGTAGCGGCAACGGGGCACGCGGAGCGGGGAGGGCTCCGCGTGCTCGGGCTGGACGAGTGGTGCACGGTGTTTTCAGAAAACACCTGAACGCCTGCGCATAAATGACTGATAAATCGCTTAAGAAGAACGTGCTGGTGCCGATAGCAAGGGACGGTCCTGCGTCCGTGCCCAGTCGATTACCGGCTGGATGCCGACGGACCCTGTGGCCACCATTCTCTATCTGCACCTGTTGAGCGAGTTCCTCCATGCGAACCCTGAAATTCAGCCACAAGATCATGGTGGCAGCCTCCCTGGTGGTGATCGCTGCCTTCGCGTCCTTCGCGCTGTACAACGATTACCTGCAGCGGAACGCCATCCGCCAGAACCTTGCCAACTACCTCAACGATGTGGGCCAGGTCTCCACGGGCAACATCCAGCACTGGCTGGTGGGCCGCATGCAATTGCTGGAGAACCTGGCCGAGTCCATCGAGGACGACGCCAGCGAGGCCGCCTTGGCCAAGAGCCTGCAGCACCGCAGCATCGCCTCCGCCTTCCTCTATGCGTACTACGGCCAGGCGAGCGGCACCTACACCCAGTTCCCGCCCAGCGAACTGCCCGCCGGCTACGACCCGCGCCAGCGGCCCTGGTACAAGAAGGCGGCGCAGACCAGCGGCCCCGGCCTGACCGAGCCCTACCTAGCCGCTGACCCGCGCGACGGCCTGCTGATCACCATCACCCGCCCGGTGAATGCCTCGGGCACCCTGCAGGGCGTCGTCGGCGGTGACCTAAAGCTGAAGACCGTCGACGAGATCCTCAACTCCTTCGACCTGGGCGGCATGGGCTACGCCTTCCTGGTGGACGACAAGGGCACGGTGCTGGTCCACCCCGACCAGCAGCTGGTCCTGAAGAAGCTGCCGGACCTGTTCACCGGCACCGCGCCGCGCCTGGAGTCCGCCCTGCAGAGCGTGAGCGACCGCAACGGCGAGGCGCGGATCGTGACCTTCCTGCCGGTGGAAGGGCTGACCGGGGTACGCTGGTACGTGGGCCTGTCCGTCGACGAGTCCAAGGCCTTCGCCGCCCTGCAGGAGTTCCGCGTTTCCGCGCTGATGTCGACCATCATCGGCGTGGTCGCCATCCTCCTGCTGCTGGGCGGGCTGATCCGCATCCTGCTGCGCCCGCTGCACGTGATGAGCCACGCCATGAGCGGCATCGCCGAGGGCGAGGGCGACCTGACCCAGCGCCTGTCGATCGACTCCCGTGACGAGTTCGGCGAGCTGGCCGATGCCTTCAACCGCTTCGTCGAGCGCATCCACAAATCGATCCGCGAAGTGGCGTCCGCCACGCGCGAGGTGCACGAACGGGTGAGCACCGTGGTGCAGGCGTCGAACGCCTCCATGACCAACTCCAGCGAGCAGGCCGCCCGCACCGACAGCGTGGCCGCCGCCATCAACGAACTGGGCGCCGCCGCCCAGGAGATCGCCCGCAACGCCGCCGACGCCTCGGAACAGGCCAGCGACGCCCGCCGCGATGCCGAGGAAGGGCAGGGCATGGTCGAGCGCACCCTGGTGGCGATGGGCGAGCTGTCGGAGAAGATCCAGGCGTCCAGCAACCACATCGAAGTGCTCAGCCAGAAGAGCAACGACATCGGCCAGATCCTAGACGTCATCAAGGGCATCTCCGAGCAGACCAACCTGCTGGCGCTCAACGCCGCCATCGAAGCCGCCCGCGCCGGCGAGGCGGGACGCGGCTTCGCCGTGGTGGCCGACGAAGTGCGCAACCTGGCCCAGCGCACCCAGAGTTCGGCCCTGGAGATCCAGCAGATGATCGAGCAGCTGCAGACCGGTGCCCGCGACGCCGTGGCGACCATGGGCGAAAGCCGCCACTTCAGCGACGACAGCGTGCGCATCGGCGGCCAGGCCGGCGAAAACCTGCGTGGCGTGACCCGCCGCATCGGCGAGATCGACGGCATGAACCAGTCCGTGGCCACCGCCACCGAGGAACAGACTTCGGTGATCGAAAGCCTGAACATGGACATCACCGAGATCAACGTCCTCAACCAGGACGGCGTGCACAACCTGCAGGCGAGCCTGAAGGCCTGTACCGAGCTGGATCAGCAGGTCAGCCGGCTGAAGCAGCTGGTGGATACGTTCAGGATTTGATGGGGCGGTACCGTTCTTTCCTGGCCTGAGTGGATGCCGACTCAACGCGGATAGACACCTGCCGCGATGTGGTCATGGCCCAGGCCAGAGAACCCTTGCCTGAACCCGTAGGGCTTGACGCGACGGACCGGCTGGATGCCGGTCTGCCGCTTCGCTGATCGAGGCGGAACGCTCGGTGTCGCGCTCCGCAGCCCTCTGTATCTAAAAGCCCCTGCAGTACCGAAGAAAAAGCCGTGTGCCCTGGCGACCCTAGATGACCTGTTCCAGCGTCTCTTCCGCCTGGGTCAGCCCCCGTGCCAGCAGCGACAGCAGGCAATGCAGGTTTGCGCAGTCTGGCCCGTGGGTATCGGCGTCGAGGAGCAACCCCAGCAGCAGTTCCAGGGCGCCGCTCACCCGAGCCAGTTCGTGTCCGACACCGGGCAGGCGTGCCAGCTCCACGCGGATGGCATGCAGTTCATCGAGCCGTGTATCGAAATCATTGGATCGGAGCAGTGCGCTGTCGGCACCGCGCAACGGTTCGAGGTGGTCTTGCAGATCGTCCAGACGCCTAAGCGTGCAGCTGAGCATGGTGAAACTCCTGAGTTGCTATGTGCTCCCCGCCACCCAAACGCCAATTTGGGTGAGCAGGCCGTGCGGGTTGGCGTACCGGACTCAGGGCCGGCGTGCCCGAAGGCACCCACGCACGGCCCGCCCATAAGGGTGAGCCATGCGGCGGACACAAAAAAACCGCTCGGTGGCGGTTGTGTATCCGCCTGAGTCACCGGGACGCCAATCCCAGGCCGCTGGCTAGCAGCGGCGGGCGAACGATAACGAGGGCGAGAAGAAGGGTCAACTACGCGGGGCCTGGGTGCATCTACTGTTGGCTCACTTGGCATGGTCAAGCGTGAAGCAGGCTTGGAAGGCTCTGGAATGGGGTTTTCAAGTAGAGTTTGTGGAATTTCAGGGTTCCCTGAACGGCTTCACAAAATCTTCATCGGCCCGATTGACGCTGATCTGCCAAAGGCGTTTTCTACGTCATCTCCCCCGGGAGCCGACAGGATCGTCGGCGAACACTCCGCTTCAAGGATGAATATGAATCTCTTCTTGAAAACGCGCCTCGACTTGGTGCTATCAGGCCGATACTGCACAAGATTGCCTATGCTCTCAGAGGGCAGGCTTATACTTGCTATAAAAGTTATATTTAAAGTATTTGTTGTGGGTTCTTGGGTGGTCTCATCTTGAGGGTATTAATTCTGTCGGACCTTTTTTAAAGGCTTCTTTCAGGGTGCTCTGATTTAAATGTAGGGGTAATGTGTAGTGTGCTTTTCTTAGAGTTGGTGGCTCAACCTGAATGGTATGAATTGTTTCTGGCTGTATTCTATTTTTTTGGAGCGCTTCTATGTCTTATGTTTTAGAGAAAATGAGTAGTGCGGATCGAGAGAAAGTGCTTTCTGATGCAGGTCGTGATCCTGCAAAGAAAGCATGGCTTGAGATTAATGGGTTTGTTGGCAGGGGAGAGCTGTTTTGGGTTATTGATAGATGTAACAATTATTATTTGTTTCCTTATCCTAGTGATAGAGAGGGTTCTTGTGGGGCATCGTTTTACGTTTATTTAGATGGGTTAACACAAGAGGTTTATGTTGATGGTTTGTTGGGGGATCTGGTTGAGTTTAAAGGTGGGCAGTTGCTCGCTCAGGATAGAGCAAGGCTTTCAGCTTTTCTGAAGGATGCTATGCCTATTTTGGGTAGGTATGGGGTTGGTGTGGAGAGTGAGCTAGACAAGATTAATCCAGAGTTCAAGGAGGAGCTCTAAGTTATGATTTCTTATGATGACGCTATTTTTAGATTGGGTGGTGGCGATTATTCGACTGTTGAGTCTATTTTTTCTCTGGTTAATGAGGTTTCTGGGAAGGTTGTTAATGCGTCTAAAGATAGTGTCTATCTCCTCTATAGTGGTTCGACTGTTGAAGGGGCAAAATATTCAAGTGATCTAGCAAAGGATGTAAAAAATCAGTCCTCCGGGCGAGCCGTAGATGTCATTGATAGTGAGGTTGGGAGGTTTGTGAATAGCCCGGCCTTCAGGCGAGCACTTGGGGCTGCGGTTGTAAGAGAGGTTCTTGGTGAGGGTGGAAGCCTTGGGACTGCCAGTCCTGAGCAACGGTCTCAAATAGAGAAGGTGTTTCGTGGACTTTATGAGGGAAAGAATCTTGAATTAGAGCGAATCAATTCCACTTCGATTTGGGATATTGCTTCCAGGAAATTTGTCGAAGATGCATCTGGTTCGTTTAGAGTTATTGCACCAGCAAATGTCTCGGATAAAAGCGTGTTTTTTACCAGTGAGCTTCCTGCTCTGCTGGAGAATTCTAAAATTAAGGAGGTCGATGGGATTCCTCGTGCAGAGTTGGTTGCTATTAGGGATGCTTTGGGGCTTGGTAAGGTTAATGAGTTTATTTCTGCGAACTCTTTGCAGCAGGTGTTTTTTAGCGGGTTGGCTGATGGGAAGGTTGAGAGCTACCTTTCCCTGACAAATGACGAGATCCATGGCTATTTAAAAGATCCACAAAGGCTGGGGTCGTGGGTTGACTATGTCAAGGGTTTGTCGCCTGAACAGAGGGTGGTCTTTGAAGGTGGGGTGGGTGCAGCAACGTCACCTCGACTGAACTCCGGCGGGCGAGTACTCAATAAAATTCCACTTGTTGGAGCTGTACTTGGTTTTACAGTGGCTGCAATACAATCGGCTGAAGCGCATGAGTCTGGTGATGTAGAGGGTGCCAAGAGAGTCATGGAGCTTTGGGCCGCTGATACGATCGGCTCTGAAGTTGGTGCTGCTGTTGCTTCTGTAGTAGCGGGTATTGCTGTTGGCGCTCTTTCTGCGGCAGGAATAGCTATATCTGCTCCAGTTGCTGGGGCAATTATTTTTGCGTCGGCTGTCGTGGGTGCAGTTTTCGGTGCGGATGCAGGTGTGGAGCTATATGAATTGCTCCATGATCGTGACAGAAACAATACTATGGATTTGATAGATAAGCTCGGTAACCTGATTTTTGGGGCCTCGGGAACTATCATGACCCCTTTGCCTGTTACCTCCGGCTCAATGCTCGCTCTAGATGCTGACTTGTCGCAAGGCAAGATAGTGCAGAACTCTCTGAGTGATATCGCTTGGCGCTTTGCATTGCGCGAACTTAACCCGTTTGTTGTTACTGGCATATCGTACGATAAGTATAACGGCGATAGGTCTTTAGATCTGCATGATCCCCTCACGGGGCAGGGGGATATGACAGAATCATATATAAAAGATCGCGCAGCAATGCTGACTTGGAAAGTTGCCTTTGATAAAGGGCTGCTAGATGATAATGATCTATCTAATGTGAATGGCCACAAGCCATATAATCGTGATTGGGATACCAATGCAGTAATTGGTAACTGGGATTTTGTTGATCTGGATCCTTCTCGGCGACTAAGTGGTGGCGCGCCGTTGAGTCTTTCAATTGATGGACAAGGTGTTGGGGGCGATTCTCATAAGGTGATTTTTGGAGGGGCAGCGGGAGAAGTTATCGAAGGGCAAGGAGAGAGTGATCGACTCTATGGCTTGGGGGGGAATGATTCCCTTAAAGGCGGCGAGGGATGGGACTATTTAGAGGGCGGGGCGGGTGATGATGAATATTATTATCAGAAAAATGGTGGTAGCGATGAGGTTTACGATCGGCAGGGGAATAATTACTTAAATATTCTTGGTGAGCTGATTATTGAAATAGAGCAGGTCGGAGGTTCGTTAACTGAGTTCATAGACCGACAAGGGAACTCTTACCATCGTGGAGATAATGGAGATTTATACGTTTCAATATCTCAAGCTTCGGGCGGTGGCAGCATGCTGGTTAGAAATTTCTTTTCCCGTGAAAATGGATTTGAGAATAATTTTCATATAAGTGTTGTTGATGGCAAGGGAGGCTTCGCGACTATCCCCGAGCCTGGGTCAGGTCCTTATGTCGTAGGGGGAGGCGTGCTGAAACAGGCCTATTTCATTGATCCCAGTGATGGGTCAATTGATCCCCATAATTATTATGTCTTGGGGGGGCGAGATGCGCGTAATGATACCAAGGGTAAGGTTGATGATCTGGGGAATAGTCTAGATCAATCATATCTTAATCAAGAGTCAATTATATTTGACGGCTCCCAGTTTGGCTTGGCTGCGTTTGAAGGAGGAGAAAAGAATGATTCGCTCATTGGCAGGGATAGCGGCCAGGTAGGTGATAGGCTAAGTGGGAATGATGGTAATGATTTTATTGACGGTCGAGCTGGTAACGACGTCCTGCACGGTGGGGAGGGGAGTGATTATATTAAGGGTGGGGACGGTGGGGATGATTTGTATGGTGAGACACGTTATAGCAATGATGTCGGAGGAAGTGGAAATGATTATTTGGATGCAGGGGCGGGTGTTGATCGTGTAAGTGGCGGTGGTGGTAATGATGAGATTCATGGTGGGGCTGGTGGGGATGGATTGACTGGGGGGGCTGGAAAAGATCGTATATTCGGCGATGAGGGTAATGATAATATTTTAGGTGATGGGTATTTCAAAGCGGACGAGGATGCTACAACAGCGCTGGACATGAGTGTTCGGCTGCAGGCTGATTTCTCCCATGATAAATCCAGTTATAACGATTATCTCGATGGTGGGGATGGTGACGACTGGATTAACGGAGAGTCGGGCTCAGACACACTTATAGGTGGAGAGGGAAATGATCGTCTAATCGGTGATCGAGAGACTAAAGAAAATTACGCTAAGAAAAGCGTTCATTTCGTGACGGATTATATTGATATGCCCATTGAGATGAATGGGGATGATTTAATAATTGCCGGTCGCGGTGACGATTATGCCATTGGTGGTGGTGGCAATGATGTGATTTATGGTGGTGAGGGCCGAGATTTTCTGTTTGGTGATGTGGAAAACAGTGAGGACACTGTCTTTGGTGGAAGTGATACGTTGTTTGGCGATGCGGGTGATGACCAGCTAGTTGGTGGCGCGGGGAGCGACTATCTGAGTGGCGGGTCAGGAAACGATCTTGTTATAGCTGGTATAGGCAATGACACTCTGTATGGCGATAGTGGGAATGATGAGCTTCAAGGTCAAGAGGGCGATGATTATCTATTCGGAGGCGATGGTGATGATAGATTATTCGGTCAAACAGGTGATGATGTAATTGATGGTGGCGCGGGCAGTGACATTATCTGGGCTGATGTGGGCAATGATGTAATTAACAGCGGTTCAGGTAACGATAGTATCTTCGCTGCTGAAGGCAATGATTATGTTCGTGGTGGCGATGGCAATGACTCGATAGTCGGGATCGCCGGTAACGACACACTCTATGGTGACGGTGGCGATGACACCCTGTTCGGAGAAGCCGGCAGCGACGAACTGCATGGTGGCGACGGTTCGGACTGGGTGCAGGACTGGTTCGACTCTACCTCTGATGACCGCAACATCCTCTATGGAGATGGAGGCAACGATACCGTTCTGTCGTATATCGGCCAGGACACCTTGAGTGGTGGCGCGGGTAACGACCACGTTCAGTCCGGTGCCGGTAACGACATGCTTTTCGGCGATAGCGGCGACGATGACCTGCTCGCTCAGGAAGGCAACGACATTCTGGTCGGTGGCCGCGGCGAGGACTACATGTTTGGCGGTGCGGGTGACGATACCTATCGCTTTGAAAGCGGAGATGGCTTCGACTATGTCAGCGATAACAGCGGTGCACTGACCCTGGTCTTCGGTGCGGGTATCGACGCAGCGAGTCTGCTGATTCAGCAGAGCCCACACACCACTTACATTAACTACGGTGCTGACAGGATCAGCATGCCGAACAGTTCGTTCCTGAGAATCTCCAAGGTCAGCTTCGCAGGGGGAGGCACTCTTGAGCTTTCCGACCTGTTGACCAAGGTTGATCTCAGTAAACGCAAAAGCGCTGAAACCATCACTCAGGTCATGCTGAACGGCGCCTTGGGTGGGAATACGCTCGATACGTTCGCCTGGTTCGGTGGGCAGCTGCTGGGTATCGACAAGACGATGGCCGGCATCAATCTCAACGATCCTTCGACATGGGTTAAGGCTGGCGCGGTCTCGCTGAGCGGGCCGATGCTCTATTACAAGGATGCGGCTGGAAACATACTCTCCCCGGTGATGGATACATACGGCAACGCGCAGGTACCCGCAGGTGCTGTTACCGAGCACGTGGTATGGCCCGATGGCAGCGTTTCTACCAAGGCGGCCAACGCCGTAACCGAAAACTCGGTCGTGACCGATCCGGGCGCGCCAAAGGCTCCGCCCGTCGGCGCTGCTGGCGATACCTCGGGACGTAATGACAACGATCAGGTACTGCAGGGCACGATAGGCAATGACACCCTCTCCGGAGGCGCTGGAAATGATCTGCTGAAGGGGCTGGATGGAGACGATTCGCTGTCCGGTGGTAGCGATGATGATCTGGTTTTCGGTGGTGCAGGCAATGACACGCTGCAGGGTGATGCGGGTGTCGATCTGCTCGACGGAGGCCAGGGCAACGACCTGCTCGATGGTGGCAGCGAGAACGACACCCTCAATGGCAAGCAGGGTGATGACAGGATTCTCGGCGGCTCGGGTAATGATCTCCTCATTGGTGACTCCGGTAACGACACCCTGATTGGCGGTTCCGGTGCCGATACTTATGCCTTCTCCAAGGGGGATGGCGCTGATCTGATAGACAACAGCGATTCGGACGGCTCACTCGACACGATCGAGTTCCAGGAAGAGATTTTCCCTGAGGATGTACTGGCCAGGCGTCAGGGAAACGATCTTGTTCTGAGCATCAGGAACACGCAGGACAGCGTGCGGGTTCAAGGCTATTTCGAGGCAGATGCATCGACTTCCAGGGCCGTAGATCGGATCACCTTCCTCAGCTCGAAGACGCGCTGGGGCGTTGAAGACATCAAGCGCATGGTGCTGATCGGTACTGGTGGCTCTGATGAGCTCATCGGGTATGACGCATCGGCCGATAAGCTTGAAGGCCTCGCTGGCAACGACCTTCTCAAGGGGGCGGCTGGGGACGATACCCTCGCTGGCGGCCTCGGAAATGACGACTTGAATGGCGGTGCCGGCAACGACACCTACCTCTTCAAGCGTGGAGATGGCCAGGATCGCATCACGGACGGCATCTTCGAAGGAAACGTTCTGCGCCTTGAAGGCGACATTACCCGTGAGCAGCTGGGCGCTCGGCGATCAGGGCATGATCTGGTGCTCAAGATCTCGGGGGGCGATGACCAGATTACGGTCGCTGATTTCTTCCTGACCGATTTCGCTCCGCTCAATCGCGTGTTCTTCACCGATGGTTCCGTGCTGGACTCCGATGACCTGAAGGCCATGACGCTGATCGGTACCGAAGGTGATGACAATCTGATCGGTTACCTCAGCGATGACTTCATCCGAGGCGGTCAAGGTAATGACACCCTGTCGGGTATGCGCGGAAAGGACACCTACGCCTTTGCGGTGGGGGATGGCCACGACATCATCCGCAACGACGATGAAGCCTCCGATCGCCAGGATGTCATTCGCTTTGGCGAAGGTGTGACTGCCGATTCCATCAAGGTTGCTCGTATCGGTCAGGACCTGCTCATGACCTATGGCACGGATGACAGCGTGACGGTCCAGGGTTTCTTCCTGGCGCAGGGCAAATCCTCCATGTCGATCGATCAGGTCGTCTTCTTCAATGGGGTGATATGGAGCCGCCAGGACCTGCTGGCCAAGGTGCTCATCGGCGGGACTGATGATGAACGCATCGATGGTTACGACAGTGCCGACACGCTGGTCGGGGGCCAGGGCAACGACATGCTCGTGGGGGGAAAGGGAGACGATACCTACCTTTACGGTGTTGGGCATGGAAGTGATGTCATTGATGATGCCGAAGGCAATGATCGGTTGGTGCTCGATGGCCTGACGCTGGATCAACTGACCCTGCGGCGAGAGGGTGATGACCTGCTCATAACGATCAATGCCAGCGGCGAAGTCATTCGCGTTCAGAAACACTTCGACCCACTGTCCAGCGGAGCAGGCAGCGGTGGTGTCGAGTCCATTCAGTTTGCTGGCGGCAATGTTCTTGATGCGCTGGCCATCGCGCGCCAGGCCGTGGCTGGCACCGCTGGAGCCGATGTCATTCATGGTCATCCTGATGGCTTGGCTATTGAGGCCGGCGCAGGTGCTGACACCGTTCATGGACAGGCGGGGAACGACGAAATTCATGGCCAGGAAGATGGTGACACGCTGTTTGGCAACGATGGCAATGACACCTTGTTCGGCGATGGCGGTAACGACCTGCTCCAGGGTGGTGGCGACGCCGATATTTTGCATGGCAGCGATGGCAACGACACCCTCGACAGCGGTTGGGGAGATGACCGCCTGTTCGGTGATGCCGGTGATGACAGCCTCATCGGGCAGGGCGTACTTGATGGCGGTGCAGGAAATGACACCCTCGAGGGCAGTGGTGAATTGCTCGGCGGAGACGGTGATGACAGCCTGAAGGGCACCGGTTTCGATACCCTCATCGGTGGCACCGGTAACGATGTGATCGAGGCATACAGCGATGCCTGGAACCAGGGGGATAACATCCTGGAGGGTGGAGTCGGCAACGACACGCTGTATGGCTCATTTGGTGAGGACACCTACCGCTTCAATCTGGGTGACGGACGAGATCTCCTGATCGAGCGCCGTTCCAATCAGGCCTACACCAACGTCCAGTCCGCCCCTGATACGCTCAGTTTCGGTGAAGGCATTGTCGCCACTGACCTGGCCTTCAAGCGCAAAGGGCTGGATCTGATCATCGAGCATGCCAATGGTAGTGACTCCATCACGGTACAGAACTGGTTCAAGGAGCCGACCGATCACTTCAAGCTCGAGCGGCTCACGTTCGAGGATGGAAGCGAACTCAGCCTCACCGAAGTGGAACACCGTGTGGTTTACGAAGGCACCGCCTCGGCTGACAGCTTCATTGGTTATCGCACCCTGGATGACACCATGCGTCTCGGTGCTGGGGACGACAAAGCCTGGGGGCGGACTGGCAACGATGCACTGCACGGAGAGTCGGGTAACGACTATCTGGACGGTGAGGAAGGCAATGACAGCCTGTTCGGTGGTGAGGGCAACGATCAACTGATAGGAGGGCGCGGCGCCGACTTGCTGGCAGCGGGGCTGGGCAACGACAAGTATGTCTATAGCTTGGGAGACGGTACCGACATCATTGATAACTCCGGTGGCGGCAACGACGGCATCTTCTTCAACGGCGGCATTTCAGCCAGTCGCCTCGGCTTTAGTCGTGAGGGTGATGACCTGCTGATAAAAGTTGATGCTGACTCCCAGCAGTCGGTTCGGGTATTGGGGCATTTCCTCGGGGGTGACAAGGCGATCAGCTACGTTCAACCCGATGGCGGCAACCTGATCGATGCTGTGCGAATCGCTCATATGGTTGCCGCGCAAGGTGTCGAAGGGGGGTACGGCGCGGTTATCAGCGGCTCGCCTGTAGCAGAGAAGCTATCGGGCTACGAGAGCCGCGACCTGCTGCGCGGCCTGGCCGGCAACGACACCCTGTTCGGCATGGGCGGCAATGACCAGCTGGAGGGCGGTGACGGCAACGACTACCTCTCCGGCGGCAACGGTGGCAATGCGGGCTCGGGTGACGACACCCTGATCGGTGGCGTGGGCAACGATGTGCTCGACGGCGAGGACGGCAACGACCGCCTGGTGGGCGGTGCCGGCGACGACAAGTACTACTACCGCGCCGGTGGTGGCATGGACGTCATCGACAACACCGGTGGCGGCTTCGACGGCGTCTTCGTGCTCAATGGCGTGGCCCGTGCGCGCCTGAGCTTCCACCGCGACGGCAATGACCTGGTCATCCTCGTCGACAAGGACATGAAGAACCAGTTGCGCATCACCAACCACTTCCTGGGTGGTGACTCCGCCATCGACTACGTGCAGCCGGACGACGGTGGCAGCTACCTCACCACAGCGCAGATCGCCAGCCTGATCACCGCCTTCCCCGATGGCAGCGGCACCCCCGACCCGACCGATCCCACTGATCCAACTGACCCCACCGATCCGACCGATCCGGGTACCGGGCAACCGCCGGTTCCCGGCCTGGGCGGTGCCGACTCGCTCACTGGCACCGCCGGCAACGACGTGCTGATCGGGGGGGCCGGCAACGACACCCTGACCGGCGCGGCGGGCAATGACCGCCTGTTGGGCGGCGTGGGTGACGACACCTACGTCTACACCGCCGGCCTGGACGTGATCGAGGAGTCGGGCGGCGCAGCGGATACCCTGCGCTTCGCCGCAGGCATCACCTTCAACCAGGTGGGCTCGGGCCTGTCCAAGTCGGGCAACGACCTGATCCTCAAGGTCAACGGCAGTACCGCCAACCAGGTGACGCTGAAGGACTTCTTCCTGGGGGGCGACAACCTGGTGGAAACCTTCACCTTCGAGACCGGTGGCCAGCTCACCGCCGCGCAGATCTTCGGCGCGTTCGGTATCGCCATGCCAACGCCGGTGGCAGCCTTCGACAACACCGTGCAAGGCACGGCGGGCAACGACGGCGCCCTCAACGGCACCGCCCAGCGCGACCTGCTGCTCGGCTACAACGGCAACGACTCACTGTCCGGCGGTGCCGGCAACGACCGCCTGGAAGGGGGCAATGGCAACGACACCCTCGTCGGTGGCCAGGGCAATGACACCCTGCTCGGTGGTCGTGGCGACGACACCTACGTCTTCAGCGCCGGAAGCGGCCAGGACGTCATCGACAACACCGGTGGCGGCTACGACACCCTGCGCTTCGAAGGCATCACCTTCAACCAGGTGGGCAGCGGCCTGACCAAGAGCGGCAACGACCTGGTGCTCAACATCAGTGGCGGCACCGACAAGGTCACCCTGAAGAACTGGTTCCTGGGCGGCGATGCCGTGGTCGACGTGATTACCTTCTCCGGTGGCGGGCAGATGACGGCTGCCCAGGTGTTCAGCGCATTCGGCCTCACCAACCCGGACACCGTCGGCTCGCCGAACTACCTGAACGTCCCGGACGACCGATCCTTCGGCACCGTCCTGGCGGGTCAGGCAGGCGATCAGAACATCCTCGGTTCCTCGGACGCGGACCTGATCGACGGTGGCGCAGGCAACGACACGCTGCGCGGCGGCAAGGGCAATGACTACCTGATCGGCGGGGACGGCAACGACACCTACCGCTTCGCCGCCGGCGACGGCCAGGACGTCATCAACAACCTGTCGAACAAGCCCGCCGACAACGATGTGCTGAGCATCGAAGGCATCACCCGCGAGAACCTCTGGCTGTCCCGCCAGGGCAACAACCTGGTGATCGACGTGCTGGGTTCGGCCGACGCCATCACCGTGCAGGACTGGTACGCGGGTGCGGCGCAGAAACTGGACGCGGTGCAAGCCGGCAGCTCCACGCTCTACGCCAATCAGCTGGAAAACCTGGTCAACGCCATGGCCGCCTTCGGCGCACCGCAGGGTGGGGAGATGAACCTGACCCAGGCTCAGCGTGATCAGTTGAACCAGATCATCGCGGTGAACTGGCAGTAGGTGTAAGGCTGTAGCGAATGAAACAGCCCGCCTGATGGCGGGCTGTTTCTTGGTGAAGTTATCGTCCTTTGGCACTGAAGTTCGGTTGGTATCTTCAGCGGTGAATGTGGTGCGTTTGGTGGAAGGCGATGATTTTTTTATGAGCTTCTCAGAGCTAGGGCGTCGTTGTGCTGCTGACAGGCTTCGCAGCTGTTTGAGTGCGATTTTTATCTGCATGGCTCTTGTTGCTTGTGGCAAGGAAAGACCCGCGACCAATAGCCCCGAGTACCGCGCGGCGCATGGGATTGTGGAGGGTGAGGCCAACACGGTTGAGGTCAGTGGGGTGTTGTTTCGGGTACCCAGCGATGTGGAGTTCGAGGTCTATTCGATGGAGGAGATACGCCCGGGCAAGGCAGACGAGTTGACTCTTCTGCTCTTCATAGATCAGGCGGGCATTCATAAAGGGAGTCCACCACCAGTCACTCGAGACAGTCGGGTGAGAGTTGAAATCTCGAAAATGGGTGATCCGAATGGAAAATCCTATTTCGAGGGTGAAAAACAGAGAGCCGGTTTCCCTATTGCTCGCCCCGAATGGGGGCTTATTGAATATCCATTGAAAGTGCCTGCAGCACAGGCCGAGTTCTCCGGAACCTTTGTTTTCGTGGCCGCTGAAGGCGCACGGGGGAATGGTAGGGAGTTCTATTGCTCAGTAGGGTGGCCGAGCGAGTTGAAGGAAAGAAATGGCAGTTGTCGAGCTTACTACTTTCTACCTTCAGGGCTGATGGTGCAGGTTTTCTTCGAATACAGCGCTCTTGTGAATTGGGAAGTCATCATGGGTGAAGTTCGTCGAGAATTGGAAAGCATCGAGAAATAGAGTTAAAGCGCAAGGAGGTGTGCTCTGAGTGATGTCTATCTTAAGGATGAGTAGATTTTGAGGTCAGGGTGATGAAAGTTTGACTCCGCTTCAAGTGGTGGGCATGCACGCCTTAATCAAAAGCTTTCTGGCTTTCGCCTCTGAGATGAAGTTTGAAGCGATTGTCATTTGTGCCTGTCGCCTTGCTTAAGTAGAGGTGTCTGTTGAAAGTATTGATTAGGGGCGTTGATTTTTAGGATGGATAAGAAAAGTCCCGGGTGTTTGTTAGGCCGTTTTACTGTTGTTGCTATGTTCTTGCTGGTCGTGGGTTGTGGGGAGAAAGAGCCTTCGGTCAATACGCCGGAGTACCGTGCTGCTCATGGGGTTGTTGAGGGGAATGTCAATATTGTTGAGATAAGTGGGGTGCTATTCCGTTTGCCAGAAGACACGGATTTTGATGTTTATTCCTCTGGAGTTATTCAGCCAGGGCGGGCGGATAGATTAACCATTAGGCTCTATATGGATCGCCGCGGGCTACGCGATAGGAAAAATTTTTCTACTGAAGGCCTGACATGGATCGATATTTCAAGAATGGGTGATCCGAACGGGAGAAAAAATTTACAGATAGAGCAGGAAAGACTTGGGTTGCCAACTGTGCGCCCCTCTCTTGGTCTAGTCGAATACCCACTGCAAGAGCCTGTTTCTCAGGCTGAATACTCTGGCTCCTATATCTACGTTCCATACGGTGAGTCTAAAGGGAGTGTCAGGGAATTATATTGCACCGTGGCATGGCCAAAGGATCCCGACAAGGTAAACGGGGACTGCAGGGCATCTTACTACCTGGACTCCGGTTTGCTGGTGCAGGTTCTCTTTCCATACCGGGCTCTTGTGAATTGGAAGTCGATCATGAAGGCTGCTGTTGAGGAAGTGGAGCGAATCGAATTTAAGGCCAGCGCGCGAGGAGGTGCTTTGTGAACATGTCGCCACGCATGGCTTTGCTCACCCTTGCATGGGCCCTTTGTGGAGCGAGTCAGGCTCGGGGCGCTGAAAGTGAGATCGAGGGCTGCTTCAACCTGAGCAATGATCAGGTCGTGGCGTGCATCGAGCCGCTTCATCAACGCTCGGAAGACGAACTCAATGCGACGGTGCAAGGGATTCGCGCTCGTTTGAAGGTGGATCTTCAACTCTTTGACGCGGCCCAACGTGCCTGGCTGGAATTCCGCAGCCGCGAATGTGCCGTTCAGTCAATTACGGCACGGGGTTATCGCGACCCGGAGAGGCAGGAGGTACTGCTTCTCAAGGCTTGCCAGGTGGAATTGAATAATGCCCGCATTCAGGGGCTCAAGCGGCTCCAGTTGTACTGTGATAACTGCCTGCACTAGGTCGATTAACCCTGCATTCAAGCGCGGTTCGTCAGGAAGTTAAAAGCATGTTCTGCAAGGCTGGCCGGAGTCAGCACTGTACCTTTGATCAAGGATGACCGATGTCAGCATCAACTCGCCGATTCGAGAAACGACTGCTTGCAGCGGCACTGGCTGTCGTATTTGCCCTGCTCCTGTCCCTCGCCGCTTACGCCTTGAACCGGGTCCATCGTCTCGATGAGGGCATCTGCATGGCTGTGGATCGTGCCCTCAGTCCCGAGGAACATCGTCAGGTCTTGCTGCGCAGCCTGGTGCGACTGGGAATGGAGAACAGCCGCATCCATGATAAGTACCTGGGCGGGCAGAAGCTCAAGACTGGTGTCATTCGCAACCCGCCACGCTATGACTTCTCGAAGCTCATGGAAGCGTTCTCGCGCAACGACCGCTCGTTCGAAGTGAACTTCTCCATCGAGCCGATTGCGCCGCAGCGCTCCGGTTTCGACCTACGCAGTCTGCATGAGCCCTACGTGCTGGTGAGCTACCGGAAAGATGACTCCGGTGGCGCCCGTCTCCTGGATACCCGCCAGGTAGAAAGGCTCGATCCGGTCGCCGCGGCGAAGCTGGACTACAGCCCAAGCCTTTATGAGCGGTTCCGTGGTTTCGGTCGGCACTTCTACCGCGTGAGCTACACCTTCCTTGATACGGGCTGCTGCGACAGTGCGCATGCTGGCGAGTCGCACCCGGACTACCTCGCAAGAAAACGCCGCGAATACTGGGAATGGCAGGAGTCCTTCGACCGCGGCCTGGTCAACCACCAATGGAGCGTCGCAGCCTCGAACTGTGGTGAGGTGCTAACCGAGGAGGATGAAACGGGAGTGGGGACGCGTGATGCCAGGCGGCTGTTTTGAATCATTGCCGGCCCAGGGCCGAAAACGCTATACAGCGGCCCTGATCAAGCCCCCGATACAAGGATGTTCGATGCGCCACCGCTTGCTGTTTTACCTTCCCAGGATGTTTTTGCTTGGCACCACAAAGACCGCTGAAGAGCCTGCACGCCCTGTGTTGGTCAGGCCTTGGTTCACCCCGGTACTGATCGAAGGCACAAGCATGTCCACTTGTTCATGTGAGTGCTCAGTCCTGAGCATGTTTCCGAGTACAAGGTGTTCCATGCGCTTCAAGTCGTTGCTTTGCCTTTCCCTGATACTGTTGCTCGGTGCCGTCCAGGCTGCCGAAGAATATGTCCCTCCGGCACCGCATAAAACCTGGTTCACCCCGACCCTGGTCGAGGGCAAGGGGGCGTTCTGTGAGCAGGCGTTGAAGGAGGCGAAGGCGTACTTCCTCACGCGTGGGCGCTGGGCCGACTTCTCGATGCGTGGCTTCGAAGCGGTGGATGGCACGCCTGCCGGACTCAACGACGGCCAGGGGCCGCTGGTATTCAACACCTATACCCACCCCGGGTGCGGGGGTGGTTGTGCGCGCTACCAGGTGGTGGCTTCCCGGGAGGCCCTGCGGGATGCCGGTCGATGGGACGAACTCGACAGGCTGGTGCAGCAGGGCCCGTCGCCGGCACGCCACCTGAATTTGTTCCGGCGTGACAAGGGCGGGTTCTACAGCATCGCCAGCCAGAGCGACGGCACCCCTGGCACGCTCGAAATCAACGAACTGCAGAGCGACCTGCGCTGGGGCAATGCCTGCCGTATCCGTGTGATCCCCGACGGTTCGGCGTTGACCGGCAACGTGCCGGCCGAGGTGAGGCGAGCCTTGTCGGAGCTGTCGCACGCTTCGTCCGGGTGGAGCCGGAGTTATGGCTATGGCTGTGGAAGCCTGACCCCGAACTGGCTCAGGGATGAGAAGAGGATGTTGAGCAAGGCTGAGGTGTATTACCGGCCCTGGGCTCGTGGCTTGTCTGGCACCGGTGATGCGCCCTATGCGTTCAACCTTGTGGCCCTGCAGCGTTGGGCCGCCACGGGTGTACTGGAATACCGGGTGACGCAGGACTACCAGGCGAGAATGGACCAGGCCATCAAGGCAGTGGCGGGCTTCTACAAGCAGCGTTTCGGCTGGTCGCCAGAGCAGGCGCAGGCAATGTCCAGCATGGCGTTGCAGTCGGCCATCAGCAGCGGGATGGGGTTCTCCTCCTCTGACCGCAACCGCTTCTTCCCTGATTCCGAGTTGGCTCTGCGCAACGCTATTCTCGCCCATCGCCCCATGGACGAAATCCGCGCCATCGAAGGCCAGGTCCGTGACCTGTCCATCGCCATCGAATACCCCGAGGCGCTGGCGTACCTGATCGAGCAGGGTGCCGACGTCAACCAGGCCAACGCCTTCGGCAAGACGGCGCTGATGTACGCCGCCCATTACAACCAACTCGAATCTGCGCGCATCCTGCTGGCGCGAGGTGCCTATCCCAATGCGGTGACGGTCCTTCCCGAGGACGACTGCTACTACACCATCACCACCCGCAACATGACCGCGCTGCACTATGCGGCGCGCTACGCTTCGCCGGCGCTGGTGCGGCTGCTGATGGATAACGGGGCCGAGCCCTTCATCCAGGCCCATCGCGAGGGGGAGGAGGGGAGTACGCCGCTGGACTGGCTGCACCAATACACCGCGGCGAATGCCGAGGAGCCGAACCCGAACATCGACTCGGACCAGATAGCGGAGGTCGAAGCATTGCTGCAGCCGCCTACGGACGAGGCCTTGCGGGCGCGTGCCAAGCGGCTGGTGCTGGAGGGCGAGAAGGCCTATGGCGCAGGCGATCTGAAGCTGGCGCTGCGCAAGCTGAACCTGGCGATCAACATCCAGCCGCACGACGAGCGAGCCCTGAGCGACCTCTCCCTGGTGGCGCTGCGCGATGGCGATCTCGGCCTATCGCTGCAGGCCGGGAAGGCGCTGATCGACAGCAGCAAGGACGCCAGGCTGCTGGCCAATGCCTGGTTCAACCAGGGGCTGGCCTGTGATGCCTCGGACAGTTCATGGCCCTTCTACAACGGCACGCGCTACTGCGAGGCGAGCGCGGTATACGCCTATTACCAGGCGCTGGCGGCCCACCGTACGGAGGCGCGCGTGGCCAAGCTGCTGCAGGCGCTGCAAGCAGTGCCGGACGCTGAGGTGCACAGGTTACTGTTCGAGGGCCGTGAAGTTCGCATGGTGCAGAGGTACGGGCCGGACCATTCGTCCCTTTATCTCTACCTGCTGCACCCCCGCGGCCTCGTGATACCTGCCGAACGCATCGGCTGGACGCTGTCGAGCGAGAGCAAGGGCACACGGGAGATCACGCCCTCGTCAGTGGGGCGCGAGGTGCTGGACGATGATTGGGCTCTGACCGTGCTGCGGCGCGACGAACGCGTCGATGGCGGTTCGCTGCATATCCGCCCGGCAACGCCAGGTAGCGGGGCCCTGTAACGCTACCTCGGCCTACCCAGCCACTTCTTCTCCAGCTTCACCAGCCGCCCATCCGCCCGCATCGTCTCCAGCGCCTGCTGCCAGCGGGCGATGATGCGGGCGTCGGTCTGCCGTGAGAAGGCGATGTAGCTGCCCTGGTGCATCACCGGCGCGGCGTAGCGAAGTTGCTCGGGGGCGAGGCCTTCTCCGCGGGCCAGGGTGTCGACGCTGAGGGTGTCGGCTGCTACCAGGTCGGTTCGGCCCAGGCGCAGCAGGCGCATCATCTGTTCGGGCGTGTCGACGCCGTAGAGGTTGGCGAAGCCCATCTCCTGCAGGCGGCGATAGACCAGCCATTTGCGCGGGGCGGCGATGCGCTGCACCTTGCGCGCCTCGTCCAGACCGGTGATGACGGGGGCGTGGTCGGCGTGGGCGTAGAGTGCGGTCTCGACCTCCAGCAGCGGGCCGACCAGTTGGTAGTCGGCCTCGCGCTCCGGGGTGCGCAGGATGGTGAAGACGGCCACGTCCGGGGCCTCGCGGGCGATCACCAGGGCACGCAACAGCGGTACTCGCTCCAACTGGATGCTGTCGCCGGTCTCCCGGGCGATCGCGTGCAGCAGGTCGACGTCGAAGCCCAACAGCTCGCCATCGCGCTCGAAATGCAGGGGCGGGTGGTCGTCAGTGAGCATGCGCAGCTCGGTGGCTCCCACGCTCTGGGTGGCGAACGCCGTGTACAGCAGCAAACGGGTGAAAATGCTTTTCATGAGGCTGTCTCGAAAACTCTCGGGTTCAGCGTAGCGGGAGCGGCGTCACTTGACGCGGTAAAGCACCAGCGTTCCGAGGTTGATCAGGCGGCCGGGTACGTAGCGCTCGACCACCAGCCGTTCTTCCCAGCGCTTCTCGTGGAGGACATCCGGTTCATGGATGATGGTCAACAGATTGCCTTTGAGCTTGAAGCGCAGTGCGGTCTGGACGCGGTTACGGATCGCCATGCCCTTGCGGTCCATGCGCAGGGTGTTTGAACCGAATACCCAGTAGCCACGCAGGGGGGAGTCGAAGTCCAGATCCGACCATTTGCCTTGCAGGTCGGCCAGTGTCAGCAGTGGTGGGCTGGCCTTCTCGGCTGCTTCGTAACTCGTCTGAGTGCCTGCTTTCGGAAGGGGGCTCTTGTCGGGCTGCTTGGCACTGTCGGTTGTCTTGGCCGGGGGCGGGGTCTCATGTGCGATCACTTCCTGATTTTCAGGTGTGCCGCAGGGCCGGTCGGAGAACTGGGTCGTGCCATCGGCCACCTTGCACTTGAAGATGGCGGCTGATGCCGAAGCGGCAGGGGCGAGGAGCAAGGTGAAGGCAATCAGGGCGGCGGCAGGGCGCATTGAACATCCGTGTAGTAGTGGAGGGTGTTGGATTCTACCTGTTGCTCCGGGATGCGACAGCATTCTGCATAGGGGCCGGTACGCACGAGCTGCCTGCTCCGTGTGCGCCTTCATGAGTCTCACTCCATCGCCTGCCGGTACTGCCGTGGCGTGAAGCCGGTGAGCTGCTTGAACTGGCGGCTGAAGGCGCTGTGGTCGGTGTAGCCGCATTGCAGGGCGACGTCGGTGATGGGCAGGTCGGTCTGCAGCAGGCGGTGGGCGTGCTCCAGGCGGGCCTTGCTGATCATCTGCCTGGGCGTGAGGTGGAACACCCGCTTGCAGTGGCGCTCCAGCTGGGCGACGGAGAGCCGGGCGATGCGGGTGAGGGTCTCCAGGGTGATGGGCTCGTGGAAGTGCAGGCGGATGTGCTCGTCCACGGCGGCCAGGCGTTCGTAGGCGGGGTGGCTGGCGCTGGCCGATTGCAGGTCCACCGAGATGCCCACCAGGCCGATCACCTGGCCGGCGCGGTCGTGCAGGGGGCGCTTGTGGGTCAGGCACCAGCCGGGTTCGCGGCTGCCGTACAGGTGCAGCTCCAGCTGGTCTTCCAGCACCTGGCCCTGTTCCAGCACGCGGCGGTCCTGCTCGGTGTAGCCGGGGCCGAGCTGGGCGGGGAAGACCTCGGCGCTGGTCTTGCCCAGCAGCGGCTGCAAGGCCTTCAGGCCGCAGCGCTGGACCAGGGTACGGTTGGCCAGCAGGTAACGCGCCTGGGTGTCCTTGATGAAGATCGCCGCATTGGGGATCGCATCCAGCATCGGCCATAGCAACCGTGCGCTGGCCAGCAGCGCGTCCATGCTCTCGGGGCGTTCCAGCCCCTCTTCGGCGAACAGTCCTTCCAGCAGGTTCTGCGGCATCGTCCGGCCTCCCAGTGCACGCAAGCCGGCAGGTTGCCGCAGGCGGCCAGGGCCTGTCGAGCCTTGTCCGGCCATTGCACCAACTGTGCCGATTTCGTCATGGGAACCGAGGAAATGCATCAAGCCCGCAGGCGTCCGGGCGGGCGACCCTATGGCCGTTGCAGACCTCGGGATACCGTCGGACCGGTTCGTCTCAGTGCCTGATTCGTCGCCAGGCCCCGGTGCTGCACAGGGATCTCTCCAGCCCATCCAATAACGCACAAGAAGGCTACGCCATGTCTGGAAAGTTCAAGAAACAGCTGTCCCTGACGGACCTCACCTTCATCGGCCTGGGGGCCATCTTCGGCTCCGGCTGGCTGTTCGCTGCCAGCCACGTCTCGGCCATCGCCGGCCCGGCGGGCATCTTCTCCTGGCTCCTCGGCGGCTTCGCGGTGCTGCTGCTGGGCATCATCTACTGCGAGTTGGGGGCGGCGCTGCCGCGTGCCGGCGGGGTGGTGCGCTACCCGGTGTTCTCCCACGGCCCGCTGCTGGGCTACCTGATGGGCTTCATCACGCTGATCGCCTTCTCCAGCCTGGTGGCCATCGAGGTGGTCGCCTCCCGCCAGTACGCGGCGGCCTGGTTCCCGGGCCTCACCGAGGCGGGCTCCAGCGACCCGACGCTGATCGGCTGGCTGGTGCAGTTCGGTCTGCTGTGCCTGTTCTTCTGGCTCAACTACCGCAGCGTGAAGACCTTCGCCCGCGCCAACAACCTGGTCAGCGTGTTCAAGTTCATCGTGCCGCTGCTGGTCATCGGCGTGCTCTTCACCTTCTTCAAGCCCGAGAACTTCCAGGTGCAGGGCTTCGCGCCGTTCGGCCTCTCGGGCATCGAGATGGCGGTGTCGGCGGGCGGCATCATCTTCGCCTACCTGGGGCTGACGCCGATCATCTCGGTGGCCAGCGAGGTGAAGAACCCGCAGCGCACCATCCCCATCGCGCTGATCCTCTCGGTGCTGCTCTCCACCGCCATCTACGTGCTGCTGCAGGTGGCCTTCCTCGGCGCGGTGCCGACCGAGCTGCTGGCCAACGGCTGGGCCGGGATGTCCAAGGAGTTCACCCTGCCGTACCGCGACATCGCCCTGGTGCTGGGCGTGGGCTGGCTGGCCTACCTGGTGGTGGCCGACGCGGTGGTCTCGCCCAGCGGCTGCGGCAACATCTACATGAACGCCACGCCGCGGGTGATCTACGGCTGGGCGCAGACCGGCACCTTCTTCCGCATCTTCACCCGCATCGATGAGCAGTCCGGCATCCCGCGCCCGGCGCTGTGGCTGACCTTCGGCCTGTCGGTGTTCTGGACCCTGCCGTTCCCCTCCTGGGAGGCGCTGATCAACGTGGTGTCCGCCGCCCTGGTGCTGAGCTACGCGGTGGCGCCGGTGACGGTGGCGGCCCTGCGCCGCAACGCGCCGGACATGCCGCGCCCGTTCCGCGTGCGGGGCCTGGCGGTGATGGGGCCGCTGTCCTTCGTCATCGCCGCGCTGATCGTCTACTGGTCCGGCTGGGGCACCGTGTCCTGGCTGCTGAGCCTGCAGATCCTGATGTTCGTCATCTACCTGCTGTGCCGCCGCTTCGTGCCCACCGAGCACCTGGGCATCGCCCAGCAGGTGCGCTCGTCCGCCTGGCTGATCGGCTTCTACGCCGTGACCCTGCTGCTCTCCTGGCTGGGCAGCTTCGGCGGCCTGGGCGTGCTCGGCCATCCCTACGACACCCTCGCCGTGGCCGCCTGTGCCCTGGGCATCTACCACTGGGGCGCCACCACCGGCGTGCCGGCTGAGCTGATCCGCCTCAGCGGCGAGGACGAAAGCGAGGAGGGCACCGACGCGGACGCCGCGCCTGCCACCACGGCCTTCCCCAGCCGCGCCTAGCCCACTCTCTGCAACCTGATGACCGGAAGGAGTCTGGCCATGAACGACCTCATCAACCTCAGCCTCGACCAGGTCCACGCCCTGGCACTGCGTGCGCTGACCGTCAACGGCATGGGCGAAGACCATGCCCGCGCCATCGCCGACACCATCACCCGGGGCCAGCGTGACGAATGCCACTCCCACGGGCTGTACCGAGTGCTGGTGTGCGTGCACTCGCTGCGCAGCGGCAAGGTGGACCCGCAAGCCCAACCAAGGGTGAGCCGCCCGGCGCCGGCCATCGTCCGCGTCGATGCGCAGCGGGGCTACTCGCTGCTGGCCCTGCAGACCGGCCTGCCACTGCTGGTGGAGCAGGCCCGCGAGCTGGGCGTCGCCGCCCTGGTGATCCGCAACTGCTTCCACTTCTCCGCGCTGTGGCCGGAGGTGGAGGCCATCGCCGCCGAAGGGCTGGTTGGGCTGGCCATGACCCCCAGCCACGCCTGGGTGGCCCCGGAAGGCGGCCGCCAGGGGGTGTTCGGCACCAACCCGCTGGCCTTCGCCTGGCCCCGCGAGGGGCGCGAGCCCTTCGTCTTCGACTTCGCCACCAGCGCCATCGCCCGGGGCGACATCGAGCTGCACGCCCGCCAGGGCAAGCCGATTCCCCTGGGCTGGGGGCTGGATGCCGAAGGGCGGCCCAGCACCGATGCGCGGGCCGTGCTGGAAGGCGCCATGCAGACCTTCGGCGGCCACAAGGGCTCGGCCCTGGCAGCGATGATCGAGCTGATGGCCGGCGCGCTGATCGGCGACCTCACCAGCGCCGAGTCCCTGGCCTTCGACGGCGGCGCCGGTGCCACGCCGCTCCATGGCGAGCTGCTGCTGGCCTTCGACCCGGCGCGCTTTCTCGGCGGCGAGCTGGAGGCCGGCCGGCAGCGGGCCGAGGCGCTGTTCGCCGCCATCACCGGCCAGGGCGCGCGGCTGCCGTCGCAGCGGCGTTTCGCCGCCCGCCAGCGCAGCGAACGCGAAGGTGTCTGGGTCGGCCGGGCGCTGCTGGACGACATCCAGCACCTGATCGATCACCCCCATTCCCCGACCTGACGGAGCCGCCCCATGAAGCGCATCCATGTCATCGATTCCCACACCGGCGGCGAACCCACACGCCTGGTGATGGACGGCTTTCCCGAACCCGCCGGCCGCACCCTGGCCGAGCAGCGCGACAGCCTGCGCGAGCAGCACGACCACTGGCGCCGCGCCTGCCTGCTGGAGCCGCGCGGCAACGACGTGCTGGTGGGCGCGCTGTACCGCCCGCCGGTGACGCCGGGCGCCACCTGCGGGGTGATCTTCTTCAACAACGCCGGCTACCTCGGCATGTGCGGCCACGGCACCCTCGGCCTGGTGGCGTCCCTCCGGCACCTGGGGCTGATGGCCCCCGGCGAGCACCGTATCGACACCCCGGTGGGCACCGTCAGCGCCACCCTCCACGAGGACGGCCGCGTCACCCTCGGCAACGTGCCGGCCTACCGCCATCGCCGGCAGGTGCCGGTGGAGGTGCCCGGCCATGGCGTGGTCCATGGCGACATCGCCTGGGGCGGCAACTGGTTCTTCCTGGTCAACGACCACGGCCAGCGCCTGGAGCTGGACAACGTCGAGGCCCTGACCGCCTACACCTGGGCGATGCTGCGGGCCCTGGAGGCCCAGGGCATCCACGGCGAGGGCGGGGCGCTGATCGACCACGTCGAGCTGTTCGCCGCCGACGCCGAGGCCGACAGCCGCAACTTCGTCATGTGCCCCGGCAAGGCCTACGACCGCTCCCCCTGCGGCACCGGCACCAGCGCCAAGCTGGCCTGCCTGGCGGCGGACGGCAAGCTCGCCCCCGGCCAGCGCTGGGTGCAGGCCAGCATCACCGGCAGCCGCTTCGAGGGGCACTACGAGTGGGAGGGCGAGCGCATCCGTCCCTTCATCACCGGGCGTGCCCACCTCACCGCCGACAGCACCCTGCTCATCGACGAGCAGGACCCCTTCGCCTGGGGCATCTGAGCCCCGTTTTCCGAACCCTGAATCCCTGCTCAAGGAGCGACAGCATGAACATCGACATCTACCGTGGCTGCATCCCCGCCCTCATGACCCCCTGCACCGACGCGCGCCAGCCGGACTACGACGCCCTGGTGGCCAAGGGCCGCGAACTGGTCCAGGCCGGCATGAGCGGCGTGGTCTACTGCGGCTCCATGGGCGACTGGCCCCTGCTCAGCGAGGCCCAGCGCCAGGAAGGTGTGGCGCGCCTGGTGAAGGCCGGCGTGCCCACCATCGTCGGCACCGGTGCGGTGAGCACCCGCGAGGCGGTGGCCCACGCCGCCCATGCCGCCAAGGTCGGCGCCCAGGGGCTGATGGTGATCCCGCGGCTGCTCTCCCGTGCGGCCTCGCCGGCGGCGCAGAAGGCGCACTTCAGCGCCGTGCTGAAAGCCGCGCCGGAGACGCCTTCGGTGATCTACAACAGCCCGTACTACAGCTTCTCCACCCGCGCCGACCTGTTCTTCGAACTGCGCGGGCAGCACCGCAACCTGATCGGCTTCAAGGAATTCGGCGGCGCCGACGCCATGCGCTACGCCGCCGAGCACATCACCTCGCGGGATGACGAGGTGATCCTCATGGCCGGCGTCGACACCCAGGTGTTCCACGGCTACGTCAACTGCAACGCCACCGGCACCATCACCGGCATCGGCAACGTGCTGCCCCGGGAGGTGCTGCAACTGGTCTCGCTGAGCCGCCAGGCCGCCCAGGGCGATGCCCGCGCACGCCGCCAGGCCCTGGAGCTGAGCGCCGCCCTGGACGTGCTCTCGTCCTTCGACGAGGGCTGCGACCTGGTGCTGTTCTACAAATACCTGATGGTGCTCAACGGCGACCGCGAGTACCGCCTGCACTTCAACGAGAGCGACGCCCTCAGCGACTCCCAGCGCCGCTACGCCGAGCAGCAGTACGGCCTGTTCCGTCAGTGGTACGCCAACTGGACCGCCGAGCAGAACCTTGCCTGAACCCGCCCGCCCCACCGCCCATGGGCGGTGGGGCCCACCTGCCACCCAGGATGCCCCATGACCCTCACAGGCAAGATGCTGATCGGCGGCGCAGCGGTGCCCGGCACCCGCGACGCCCTCCACGCCATTGACCCGGCCACCGGCCAACACCTGCAACCCGCCTACCCGGGCGCCAGCCGCCAGCAGGTGGAACAGGCCTGCGCCCTGGCCTGGGCCGCCTTCGACCCGTACCGGGACACCACGCCGGCCGCCCGTGCGGCCTTCCTCGACGCCATCGCGGATGCCATCGAGGCTCTTGGTGATGCGCTGATCGAGCGCGCCATGGCCGAGACGGGCCTGCCCCAGGCGCGCCTGCAGGGCGAGCGCGGCCGCACCTGCCAGCAACTGCGCACCTTCGCTCGCACCCTGCGTGCGGGTGAGTGGCTGGACGTGCGCATCGACCGCGCGCAGCCCCAGCGCCAACCCCTGCCCAGGCCCGATCTGCGCCAGCGCCAGGTGCCTCTGGGGCCGGTGGCGGTGTTCGGTGCCAGCAACTTCCCCCTGGCCTTTTCCGTGGCCGGCGGCGACACCGCCTCGGCCCTGGCCGCCGGCTGCCCGGTGGTGGTCAAGGCCCATGGCGCCCACCCCGGCACCAGCGAGCTGGTGGGGCAGGCGGTGGCCCGCGCGGTCGAGCGCTGCGGTTTGCCCGAAGGCGTGTTCTCGCTGCTGTTCGGCGCCGGCCGCGAAGTGGGCCTTGGCCTGGTGACGGACCCGCGCATCCAGGCGGTCGGCTTCACCGGTTCGCGCAGCGGTGGCCTCGCCCTGTGCCAGGCGGCCCAGGCGCGGCCGGAACCGATCCCGGTCTATGCGGAGATGAGTTCGATCAACCCGGTGCTGCTGTTTCCCGCCGCCTTGCAGGCCCGTGGCAAGACCCTGGCGCAAAGCTTCATCGCCTCGCTGACCCTGGGCGCCGGGCAGTTCTGCACCAACCCCAGCCTGCTCATAGCCCCGCGCGGAGCAGCGCTGGATGCCTTCCTCGCCCAGGCCGCCGAGCAGCTGCGCCCGTGCAAGGCCCAGGTGATGCTCACACCCGGCATCCACCAGGCCTACGCGGCCGGGGTCGCGGCCCTGGCCCGCCACCCGCAGGTGCGTCGGGTCGCAAGCGGGCTGCCAGGGGAGGGGCCGAACCGCTGCCAGGCGCAGCTATTCGTCACCGACGCCGAGGCCCTCCTCGCCGACCCGCAGTTGCACGGCGAAGTCTTCGGCGCGGCAGCGCTGGTGGTGCAGTGCGAGGCAGCGGAGCAGGTATCCCGCATCCTCGATGCCCTGGAGGGCCAGCTCACCGCCACCCTGCACCTGGACGACGCCGATCTGGATGCCGCCCACGCGCTGTTGCCGACCTTGGAACGCAAGGCCGGCCGCGTGCTGGTCAACGGCTGGCCGACCGGGGTGGAGGTGTGCGACGCCATGGTCCACGGCGGGCCGTTCCCGGCCACCTCGGATGCGCGTTCCACCTCGGTGGGCACCGCCGCCATCCAGCGCTTCCTGCGTCCGGTGTGCTACCAGGGCTTCCCCGATGCCTTGCTGCCGGCGGCGCTGCGCGAGGCCAACCCCCTGGGCCTGCGGCGGCTGCTCGACGGCGAGCGGGAGGCCTGAACATGGGCGATCTCCAGCCAGCGGACGTGGATGTCGCGGTGATCGGCGCCGGCGTCATCGGTGTCGCCTGCGCCCTGCAGCTCGCGCGCCAGGGGCTGCAGGTGCAGGTGTTCGACCCGGACGGCGTGGGGCAGGGCGCCTCCTTCGGCAATGCCGGGCACCTGGCCACCGAGCAGGTGTTCCCGATTGCCGACCTGTCGATCCTCAAGCGCCTGCCGGGCATGCTCCTCGACCCCATGGGCCCGCTGCGCCTGGACTGGACCTACCTGCCACGCGCCACCCCCTGGTTCCTGCGCCTGCTGCTCAACCTGCGGGCGGCGCCCTTCGCCCGCACCGTGGCCGGCCTGCGGGCCCTCAACGAAGCCAGCCTGGGCGCCTGGCGCCGCCTGCTGCAGGCCATCGAGCGGCCCGACCTGCTGCGCGAGGACGGTTCGCTGCTGGTGTACGAGCAGGACGCCTCCCGCGCGGCCCTGCAGGCCCTCCAGGCGCGCATGGCGGGGCAGGGCGTGCCGGTGGCGTTCTGGGGAGCGGAGGCGTTGCACGCGGCGGCGCCCCAGCTCAGTGACGGGATTCGCGGCGGGCTGTTCTTCCCGGCCACCGGGCACTTCATCGACCCGCACCGCGTGGTCGTCGAACTGGCGCGGGCGGCCGAGGCGCTGGGCGTCACCTTCCATCGCCAGCGCGTGCTCGACGGCCACCGCGTGCCGGAGGGCGTCGCCCTGCGCCTGGACGGCGGCAGCCTGCGCGCCCGCCAGGTGCTGCTGGCCTGCGGCGCCCACTCCGCGCCCCTTACCGAGCGCTTTACTGGCACGCGGGTGCCGCTGGACACCGAACGCGGCTACCACCTGATGCTGCCCCGGGAGCAGGGGCGGCTGCCGTTCGCCGTCACCAGCCTCGAACGGCGCTTCATCATGACGCCCATGGCCGGCGGCCTGCGCCTGGCCGGCACCGTGGAGTTCGCCGGGCTGGAGAAGCCGGCGAACATGCCCCGCGCCTGGCAGTTGCACCGCCTCAGCCAGGGGCTGTTCCGCGACGAGCTTGACGTCGAAGGCGCCAGCCCCTGGATGGGCTTGCGCCCCTCGTTGCCGGACTCGCTGCCGATCATCGACCGGGTGGGCGAGGGCCGCGTCCTGCTCGCCTTCGGCCACCAGCACCTCGGGCTGACCCAGGCTGCCGTCACCGCCGAGTACATCGGCCAACTGGCCCAGGGGCAGGCCGTGGCGGGGCTGGAGGCGTACCGGCTGGGGCGCTTCGGCGGACCGGGGAGGGGCTGAACCGCGTCACGGAAACCAGTGGGGCGTTCCGGAGGGGCCCCAGGTGCTGCCCGCACCCTGAGCCCGCTCCGCCTAGCAAAAAGTTAGAACCTCTCGCCGTCCCGGTCCTCAGACCTTCTAGGCGTCATCGACGCCGGACCCGAATGGACCCACAGACAAGAGAGGACAGTGCAATGGCTCAACATCGAGGTGGCAAAGGCAACTTCGCGGAAGATCCCCAGCGTGCATCCGAGGCCGGCAAGAAAGGCGGGCAGGTGAGCGGGGGCAACTTCCGCAACGACCCGGAACGGGCATCGGCCGCCGGCCGCAAGGGCGGGCAACGCAGCCACGCCCGGCGCACCAGCGAGGACTGAGCGCCACCGGGCCGGCGGTGAGTGTCGCCGGCCCGGTCATCCACCCGCCGCCCAGCGGCCCCATTGCCCAGCCGAGGACACCCCGATGACCGACTGCTGCCGAGCAACATCAGATCCTGCAAGGTGGCCATCCTGCTGGTCGACGGCGCCTGCGCGCGTGACGTGGAGACGCTCAGGGACGCTCTGGCGCAGGCCGGGGCGGGTGATCTACCGCGATGGGGTCAGTCTCTAGCAGGTGGCTGCAGAACAGGTGGGGCGGCGGCGAAGCGCTGCAGCACGTCGAGCAGGTCCTCGCGTTTGTTCCGGGAGATGGCCTCCAGCAGCAGGGCATAGCCCTTCTTCTCGCACTGCTGGCCGACAGTGGGATCGGCGCCTTTTTCCAGCAGCAGGGTGAACAACGCCAGGGTGTCCTGCTGGCTGACGGTGGGTGACCGAGCATCGGCAGCGGTCTGCTCGGCCACCAGGGTCAGCAGGCTCTTGCCGATCGGCTGGCCATGGCAGGTGCCACGGCCGTAGCTCAGGTTGAGGTCGGCACCGGCAGCTATCAGTTGCCTCACGGCCCCGAAATTGTGGGCGGAAAAGGCGCGGTACAACGCGGTTTCACCATCGTCCTTGCTGCGCATATCGAGGTCCTGCGGGTAATGCAGCAGCCAACCGAAGGCCTGCAGGCCGCGCGTGTTTCCGGCCATCTGCATCAGGGGCGTCTCGCCTCGGCTGTCCGGCTCGTCGATGCGGACACCGGCCTCGATGAGGAACTTCAAGCGTCCGTCCTGGCTCAGGTCGAGGTTGTCTCTCAGGTCGCGTTGCATGGCCAGGATCGCCAAGGTGCTGCCGTTGTAGAGACCACTGGTGCGCGCGCCGTGCTCCAGCAGCAGCCGGGCGATGTCCAGATGTGGCGCGTCCAGGGCGTGCAGCAGGGCGCTGCGGCCATCGGCGGCCATGACCTCGCCGCTGATGCCGCTGGCCAGCAGGCGCTGCACCTCGGCCAGGTCGCCGGCATCCACGGCGGCCACCAGCGGCCAGAAACCCTGGCAGGCCTGCGGGTTGGCGGTGGTGATGCCCAGGCGTTCGAGCACCCGGGGCGGGATGCTCATCTGGCGTTTCAGGCGCAGGCCGCAGTACACCCGGTAGGCTTCGATGGCTCGGCCCTGGTGGACGGCGTACTCAGGGCGCTGCTCGTAGATCGCCCAGTCCAGGTCCGCCAGGTTGAGGTAGGCGGGCATGCGCCCCGGGTCGCGGCGCAGCACTTCTTCGAGCCAGGGGCGGGCGGTTTGCAACTGGCCGGCCTCGCTGGCCCAGAAGGCGATGTCGTTGAGCAGGCCAGGGTATTCGCGGCGCTCGGTGGCGATGCTGCGGAAGTCGTGAAGGGCGAAGAAGTCCTCCACCTCGCGGATGCCCGGCCGCTTGTCCTTGCTCTTCAGCAGTTGCTGGTGCAGGGCACGGAACTGCTTCCAGGTGTCATCCGGGGACTGGGCCGGCACATAGGCGTTGAGGGTGATCGTTCCTTTGGCGCTGGTGAAGGGGCAGAACCAGGGCGGAAACTTCTGCAAGGCCTGCAACCACTGCTGCGCGGTTGCCTCGCTGATGGGCTGCAGCGGGGTGAAGTCCATCCGGTTCATGTCGCGGCGGTGGCTGATGGCCAGCAACGGGTTCTGCGGATCACGCTGGTCGACCAGCAGGTAGCGCTGGCTGAGCTGCCAGTCCGAGGGGGCCGAACAGTCGAAGCTCAGCGACGTGAGGCTGAGGCCGGTGTCCAGGGTGTTGCTCGCTGGCCAGCGTTCGCTGACCCGGATGGGAAAATCCGAGGGCTCGCAGGCGCGCAGTTCCTCGGGGCTGAACAGGGCAATGGGCGGCGACTTGTAGACCCGCTGCTGGTACGTCAGGTCCTGATAGGCATTGAGGTAGAACAGTCCGCGGTGCTGGCTCAGGACGACACGCGCCGGCACCTGCGCCAGGCCCGGCAGGCGGAATGGCTTGATCTCCAGGGTGGCCGTCTCCGGACGGTCGAGCACGAACTTGCGGGCCATGCCCGACCATTTGATCCCGTCCATGTCGATGTCGAAGGCCAGGGCCACGGGGGCGCCTGCCAGCAGGGCCAGCGCAAGGCCAAGCCCACGAATGCCGATGCGCCGGGCAGTGGCGCCAGAGGATAGGTTCAACGTTGCAGTCCCTTGCCGATGGAAAGGTCGGCAATGTAATGCAATCGGCGTTGTTGTACCGGGTGTTTGTCTCAGGGGCGGAACTGTCTTGGTGCCCCTCCAACAGTGTTCACGTGGGGTCGTTTGATGTCTCCTCCAGCAGCACCGGCCCGCTGCCGAACTCGGCCAGGGCGTCGCCGGGGTTGCGCAGGGGGCAGGTCTCCATGCTCAGGCAGCCACAGCCGATGCAGCCGTTGAGCTGGTCGCGCAGGGCGGTGAGGCGCTGGATGCGCTGGTCCAGCTCGTGGCGCCAGCGTTCGGAGAGGGCATGCCACTCGGCGGCGGTGGGGGTGCGGCCTTCGGGCAGGGCGGCCAGGGCTTCGGCCACTTCCGCCAGGGGCACGCCCAGGCGTTGCGCCACCTTGATGATCGCCACCCGGCGCAGCACGTCGCGGGTGTAGCGGCGCTGGTTGCCAGCGTTGCGGGTGCTGCGGATCAGCCCCTTGGCTTCGTAGAAATGCAGGGTGGAAACCGGTACGCCGCTGCGTTCGGCGACCTGGCCGACGGTGAGGGGCCTGTGGACGTTGGCGGGAGTGACGGCGGGCATCGCGCTGGGCTCTTGACCTCAAGTTAAGTTGAGGTTTTACCCTCGGCGCCGTTCATGCACAAGATCGGTCCGCAGAGGAGTCGGGACATGCAGCACGCAGAGGAAATCCACACCGCCATCCGGTTCGCCTTCGACCCCGAGCGCCGCCAGGCCCTGCTGGAGGGACTGGCACCGCGCCTGGTCGCCTGCCTGGCGTCGCACCAGGGGTTGCTGGAAAGCTCCCTGGAGATCGGCGCCGACGGCGACTGGCTGGTCCAGCGCAGCCGCTGGCGCTCGCCGCAGGCCGCCCACCAGGCTTTGGGGGACGGCTCCTGCGGCGCGCAGCTGCTGGGTGAGGCCATCTGGCGCTACGGGGCCCGCTCGGTGTGGTTCGAGTAGGGCGCGCCGGCCGTCAGAGCAGGAACATGCCCTTGGCGAGGAAGAGGATGGCGAGCATCTGCAGCAGCACGCTGTGGTGGATCAGGCGCGAGCGGGCGGGCGTCATGCGGCCGCTGCGCATCAGCAGGACCACCAGCAGGAAGTGCCCGAGGATGCTCAGCGCCAGGCTGATCTTCAGCACCAGCAGCGTGCCGAAGTGGCTGGCGAAGGGCGCCGCCAGCACCGCGCGGTAGTGCCAGGCGAGGCCCAGCCCGGCGCCGTAGAGTGCCAGCACCACCCAGTGCATCACCTGTCGGGCGCGCTTGCCGAGGGCCTGGGACAGGCGGCTGCGGGCGTCTTCGTCCAGCACCGGTGTGGCGCGGCTGAGGATCATCACCTCGAAGAACACCCCGCCGATGAAGAACGCCGCAGCGGTGATGTGCACGAACTTGAGCAGCAGGTAGGTCATGGCGGGTCCTCGGGCGGCAGGGTGGGCGGATCATGACGGCTCGCCAGGGCAGTGCCATGACCCGCGTCAACGCGCCTGCCGGGGGCCGCCGCCGTAGCGCGCCAGCGCCCCGGCCGCCAGGTCCAGGCTGGTGCACAGAACGAAGTAGAGCAGGGCGACGAAGAGGAAGATCTCCGTGGGGTGCACCATCACCCGGTTGCTCACCTGGGTGGCCACGAACGACAGCTCGCCGACGCCGATGACATAGGCCAGGGAGGTGTCCTTGATCAGCGAGACCCACTGGTTGAGGAACGACGGCAGCATGATCGGCAGGGCCTGGGGCAGGATCACCCAGCGCAGCACCTGCCAGGGGCGCATGCCCAGGGCGCGCGCCGCGTGCCATTGGCCCTCCGGCAGGCTGAGGATGCCGGCGCTGACCGAGTGGGCCAGGTAGGCCCCGCCGATCAGCGAGAGGGCGCAGACCACCGTGGCCAGGGCGGGCACGTCCACATGGAAGACGATGGGCAGCAGGAAGTAGGTCCAGAACACCAGCATCAGCACCGGGATCGCCCGGAAGAAGCCCAGCACGCCCACCAGCAGCAGGCGCCAGCGGCCCTTCGACAGGGCCAGTGCGATGCCCAGCACCAGGCCGATCAGCGCCGACGCCAGGGCCGAGCACAGGGCCAGCACCAGCGTCAGTGCGGCGCCGCCCAGCGGGCCCTCGGGCCAGGGGCCCAGCAGCAGGTAGTCGAGGTTGTCGAGGATGACCGAAATGTCCATCAGGCGGCTCCCTGGCGGTAGCGCCGGCTGTGCTGCACCACCTGGCCGAGGGCTTCCATCAGCGCGATGGTGCCGATGTACAGCAGGGTGGCGAGGCCGAAGGCCTGGAAGGTCTTGAAGGTTTCCGTCTCGACCTGGCGCGAGGCGTAGGACAGCTCGGCCAGGCCGATGGCCATGGTCAGCGAGGAGTTCTTCAGCGCGCTCATGTACTGCCCCAGCAGCGGGGCGAAGGCCGTGCGCAGCGCCTGGGGCAGCAGCACCACGCGCCACACCTGGCCAGGCGTCATGCCCAGCGCCAGGCCGGCCTCGCGCTGCTGCGGGCGTACCGAGGCGATGCCGGCGCGGAACTCCTCGGCGACGAAGGCCGTGGTGTAGAGCGTCAGGCCCCAGGCCCCGGCGAGGAACTCGAACGACGGCCAGGTCAGCACCAGCGGCCCGATGGCCAGTTCGTGCGGGCTGTTGAGCCAGAACACCAGCGCTTCCGGCAACAGTGCCGGCACGCCGAAATACCAGAAGAACAACTGCACCAGCAGGGGCGTATTGCGAAAGGTGGTCAGGAAGGCCTGCGCCGGCCAGGACAACAGGCGCGAGGGCGCCAGGCGGGCGATGGCCAGGGGCGCGCCGAGCAGCGTGGCCAGCAGGCAGCACAGGGCGGAAAGGCCGAGGGTCAGCAGGAAGCCGTCCAGCAGCCAGCCCAGGTAGAGCGGGGCGAGAAGGTCGCCAAACATGAAGAAGGTTCCAGGCAGGGGGCATCAACGACTGCGCCCCACCGAAGCGGGGCGCAGGGAGAGAGGGCGATCAGCTCTTGTCGCCGATCCGGTAGAGGCGGGCCAGGGGCGTCGGCGTGCTCGGGCCGAACCAGGCGTCATAGATCTTCTGGGCGTCGCCGCTGCCCTCCAGCTCGCGCAGTGACTGGTCGACGAACTCGGTCAGGGCGGCCTCGCCCTTGGGAATGCCGACGCCAATCAGGTCGTTGGAGAGGGTGAGGGGCGGCACCTCGTACTTTTCCTTGTCCGGGACGTTGGCCAGCAGGCCGATCAGCTTGGGGCCGTCCTGGGTGATGGCCTGTACCTGGCCGTTGCGCAGGGCGGTGAAGGCGAAGGGGGTGTCGTCGTAGGCGATGACCTTGGCGCCGGGGAATTTCTCCCGCAGGACGCCTTCGTTGACCGTGCCCTTGTCCACGCCCACGCGCCATGTGTTCAGTTGCTCCGGCTCGGTCAGGGTGCCCTTGCGCACGATGAACTGCTGGCCGGAGGCGAAGTACGGAATGCTGAAGTTCACCTGCTGGGCCCGCTCGGGGGTGATGGTGAAGTTGGCCAGCACCAGGTCCACCTTGTTGGCGGTCAGCAGCGGAATGCGGTTGGCCGGGTTGGTGGGCAGCAGTTCCAGCTTCACGCCCAGCTTGCCGGCCAGGGCTTTGGCGTAGTCGACGTCGAGGCCGGCCAGTTGCTTGGTCTGCGGGTCGACGAAGCCGAAGGGCGGGTTGCTGTCGAAGGCGGCAACCCGGAGGACCCCGGCCTTGCGGATGTCTTCGAGGCGGTCGGCATGGGCCAGGCCGGACAGTACGGCCAGGGCGAGGGCGGTGATGGCAGTGAGTTTCTTCATGAAATGACAGCTCCTGGATGGGCCCTGTCGATTCGCAGGGCACCGTATGCGGGGATGGCGGGCGCCCTGGGTGAGGGCGCCCGCCGCTGCCGGAGGGTGGCTCCAGGCGACGCGGAGTGTGTCAGGGGAGGGTGGGGACTGAAAAAGAATGAATCGGTCTATCTAATAGCCAAAAAGAATAAACGCTTAGTAATTGAGTCCGAATTGGAATTTATGCGAGCACTGTTCATTCGAGCGGATAGCGCCGGAATAGCGCGCTGTCGTCGAGCGCGTGTCCAGCCTGTGGAATCCGTCGCCGCCCTGGCAGGTGGCCTCACGCCTGCCGCTGGTCCATCCGGCTGGAAATAGCCCTGCGATGCGGGAATAATGCCGCCCCCTTTTTATTAGGAGAATCAAATGGTTATCCATTTCCTGAGCGGAGAGGGTCAGGGTGCCTGCGGCCGCAGCGATGCCAACCTGAACGCCTCCAACCAGCCGGCCGAGGTCACCTGCAAGACCTGCCGCCGGACCAACGCCTTCACCCAGGCCGAACAGGGCGCTGCGCCCCAGGCCACAGCCGCCCAGGCGCGCGTCACGCAGTCCCGCAGCGAGCCCGCTGCCCGCAAGAGCCCCCAGCAGGCCGCCACCCAGGGCAGCGCCTGGCAGAGTTGGCAGGCCCGTCTGAGCCAGACCCCCGGCAAGCAGCGCCTGCCGCGCTCCCGCCGCCGCGCTCAGGCATTCGTCTGAGGGCTTCCCCACCCTGGCCCAGGCGTTGCCTGCGGCTGGGGTGGCTATCGATCTAGATCTACAGCCCGACGCACTCAGGCCGGCTGTTCCCCTGCGCGCCTGAGCAGGGTGCGGCAGCGCTCGGAGAGGTGCTCCACGCGCAGGTGTTTGCCGGCCTTGGTGTAGCGCTCGCGCAGGGTCTTCAGGGCAGCGATGGCGGAGTAGTCGACGAAGCTGAGGTGCCGGCAGTCGAGGGTGACCCGTTCCGGGTCGCCGGTCGGGTCGAACTGGTTGAGGAAGGGCGTGGCGGAGGCGAAGAACAGCGTGCCGTGCACCCGGTAGAGCTTGCTGCCGTCGGCTTCGATGTGGCTGTCGGCGTACAGCTCGCGGGCGTGGTGCCAGGCGAAGTTCAGCGCGGCGATGACGATGCCGCAGAGCACGGCGGCGGCCAGGTCGGTGAAGACGGTGATCACGGTGACGGCGACGATCACCAGCACGTCGTGCAGCGGCACCTTGCCGGCGACCCGCAGGGAGCCCCAGGCGAAGGTCTGCTGGGCCACCACGAACATCACCCCGGCCAGCGCCGCCAGCGGGATACGCTCGATCAGCGGGGACAGGAACAGCACGAACAGCAGGATCATCACCCCGGCCACCACGCCGGACAGCCGCCCCCGGCCGCCCGAGCTGAGGTTGATGGCGGTCTGGCCGATCATCGCGCAGCCACCCATACCGCCGAACGCACCGGAGACGATGTTGGCAGCGCCCAGGGCCATGCACTCGCGGTCGGGGAAGCCCCGGCTCTCGGTGATCTCGTCGGTGAGGTTGAGGGTGAGCAGGGTCTCCAGCAACCCGACCATGGCCATCAGCAGCGCATAGGGCGCGATGATCTGCAGCGTCTCCAGGTTCCAGGGCACCGATGGCAGGGCGAAGCTGGGCAGGCCGCCGGCGATCTGCGCCATGTCCGCCAGGGTGCGGGTGGGCAGGCCCAGCAGGTGCACCAGCAGCCCGACCCCGAGGATCGCCACCAGCGCCGGTGGCACGGCGCGGGTCAGTCGCGGCAGCAGCCAGACCACCGCCATGGTCAGCCCCACCAGGCCGAGCATGGTGTACAGCGGCATGCCGCTCAGCCAGGCGTCGCCCTGCTTGAAGTGCTCCAGTTGGGCCAGGGCGATGACGATCGCCAGGCCGTTGACGAAGCCCAGCATCACCGGGTGCGGCACCATGCGCACCAGCTTGCCCAGGCGCAACGCGCCGAACAGCAGCATCACCAGCCCCGCCAGTACCGTGGTGGCCAGCAGGTACTGCACCCCGTGCTCCACCACCAGGGCGACGATGACCACCGCCATGGAACCGGCAGCGCCGGAGATCATCCCCGGCCGGCCGCCGAACAGGGCGGTGAGGGTGCAGATGATGAAGGCGCCGTACAGCCCCATGAGCGGATTGAGGTGGGCGACCAGGGCGAAGGCGATGCACTCGGGCACCAGGGCGAAGGCGGTGGTGAGACCGGCCAGGACTTCATGACGCAGGCGGGGTTTCTTCATGGGCTTACCGGGCCGGGTGTGTTGCCGACCCTGTCGGGTTTTGGGGGGGCGCGCATGGTACGGAAATGCGCCCGGCCCCGCCAGCACGGCCCGCCTCAGCGGTTGACCCGCTGGATCAGCTCCAGGCAGCGCTGGACATGGGCACTGCCGTCCTGGGCGCGGCGGCTGAGGATGATGGGCGAGACCGCCTCCGGCTCCAGCACCTCGGCGTAGTCGATGTCGGCCCGGTGCTGCTGGCGCACCGAGGCTGGCACCAGGGCGACGCCCAGGCCGGCCGCCACCAGGCCGATGGCGGTCTGCAGCTCGTTGGCCCACTGCCCGACGCGCACCGCCAGGCCACGGTTGGCGAACAGCGCCAGCACGTGGTCGGCGTAGCTTGGGCGCGGGTTGGCGGGGTAGAGCACGAAGGGTTCTTCGGCGAGCTGCTGCAGCGACACCGGGCGCCCCAGCAGCTGGTGGCCGGCAGGCAGTACCGCCACCAGCGGGTCTTCCCGCAGCACCTGCTGGTGGATGGCCGGATCGTCGAAGCGGATGCGCCCGAAGCCGATGTCGATGCGTCCGCTCTTCAGCGCCTCCACCTGCTGCAGGGTGGTCATTTCCTGCAGGCCCAGCTCCAGGTCCGGGTCCTGGCGCAGTTCGCGGATCAGCTCCGGCAGCACCGCATAGAGCGTGGAGGGGGCGAAGCCGATGCCCAGCCACTGGCGCTGCCCCTGGCCGATGCGCCGGGTGGTGTCGCAGAGGGTCTGCACCTGCTGCAGCAGGGCTGCGCTCTGTTCATGGAAGTAGCGGCCGGCCTCGGTCAGCCGCAGCGGTCGGCCGCGCTCCAGCAGCGGCGTGCCCAGCTCCTCCTCCAGTTGCTGGATCTGCCGGCTCAGCGGGGGCTGGGCGATGTGCAGGCGCTCGGCCGCGCGGGTGAAGTTGAGGGTGTCCGCCACGGCCTGGAAATAGCGCAGGTGCCTGAGTTCCACGATACCTCCCGGGTATGAAAGAAGAGGGAGATGATATTGGACCTGTCGTTCCTGCTGGCGCAATGTTCGTCCACCCAAACCCAGACTTGCAGGGTATCGAGCGAGCCGAACCCTGCGCCACGGAAGCACACCCATGAGCACTCCCCTGATCGAACGGCTGGACACCTGCATCGTCGACCTGCCGACCATCCGCCCCCACAAGCTGGCCATGCACACCCTGCAACGGCAGACCCTGGTGATCCTGCGCCTGCGCTGCAGCGACGGCGTCGAGGGCATCGGCGAGTCCACCACCATCGGCGGGCTGTCCTACGGCTACGAGAGCCCGGAAGGGATGAAAGCCAACATCGACGCGCACCTGGCTCCAGCGCTGATCGGCCAGCCGGCGGACAACATCAACGCCGCCATGCAGCGCCTGGACCGGGTGGCCAAGGGCAACACCTTCGCCAAGTCCGGCATCGAGACGGCCCTGCTGGACGCCCAGGGCAAACGCCTCGGGCTGCCGGTCAGCGAACTGCTCGGCGGCCGCGTGCGCGAGGGTCTGGAAGTGGTCTGGACGCTGGCCAGCGGCGACACCGGCCGTGACATCGAAGAGGCCGAGCGCATGCTCGACCTGCGCCGCCACCGCCTGTTCAAGCTGAAGATCGGCGCCAACCCCCTGGAGCAGGACCTGGCCCACGCGGTGGCCATCAAGCGTGCCCTGGGCGACCGCGCCAGCGTGCGCGTGGACGTCAACCAGCACTGGGACGAGTCCCAGGCGATCCGCGGTTGCCGGGTGCTCGGTGAGCACGGCATCGACCTCATCGAGCAGCCGATCCCGCGGCACAACCGCAGCGGCCAGGTACGCCTGAACCGCTCCAGCCCGGCGCCGATCATGGCGGACGAATCCATCGAGAGCGTCGAGGATGCCTTCAGCCTTGCCGCCGAGGGCGCTGCCAGCGTGTTCGCCCTGAAGATCGCCAAGAACGGCGGCCCCCGTGCCGTGCTGCGCACCGCCCAGATCGCCGAGGCGGCCGGCGTGGCGCTCTACGGCGGCACCATGCTCGAAGGCACCATCGGCACCCTGGCCTCCGCCCACGTCTTCCTCACCCTGCGCCAACTGACCTGGGGCACCGAGCTGTTCGGGCCGCTGCTGCTGACCGAAGAGATCGTCACCGAGCCCCCCGTCTACCGCGACTTCCAATTGCAGGTGCCGCGTACCCCCGGCATCGGCCTGACCCTGGACGAGGAGCGCCTCGCGCGCTTCCGCCGTTCCTGACCCCGGAGGACCCTGACCATGCTGTTCCACGTGAAGATGACCGTTCGCCTGCCCGCCGACATGGACCCGGAGCGGGCCGCCCGGCTCAAGGCCGACGAGAAGGCCCTGGCCCAGCGCCTGCAGCGCGACGGCACCTGGCGCCACCTCTGGCGCATCGCCGGGCACTACGCCAACTACAGCGTGTTCGACGTACCCAGCGTCGAAGCGCTGCACGAAACCCTGATGCAACTGCCGCTGTTTCCCTACATGGACATCGAGATCGACGGACTCTGCCGCCACCCCTCGTCGATCCATGATGACGACCGCTGAGCCCCGAACACCCTGAACAAGAACAATGAGGTGACCCCCATGACCGTGAAGATCTCCCACACTGCCGAACTTCAGCGTTTCTTCGAGCAGGCGGCCGGTTTCGGCAACGATGCCGGCAACCCGCGCCTCAAACGCATCGTTCAGCGGGTGCTGCAGGACAGCGCCCGGCTGATCGAGGAGCTGGCCATCACCGACGACGAGTTCTGGAAGGCCGTCGACTACCTCAACCGCCTGGGCGCCCGAGGCGAGGCCGGCCTGCTGGTAGCGGGGCTGGGCCTGGAGCGCTTCCTCGACATGCTGCAGGACGCCCGCGACGCCGAGGCCGGGCGTACCGGCGGTACCCCGCGCACCATCGAAGGCCCGCTCTACGTGGCCGGTGCGCCGCTGAGCGAAGGCTTCGCGCGGCTGGATGACGGCAGCGAAGACGGCGTGGGCATCCCGCTGTTCCTCGAAGGCACGGTGCGCGATACCGACGGCCGCCCGCTGGTCGGTGCGGTGGTGGACCTGTGGCACGCCAACACCAAGGGCCTGTATTCCTACTTCGACTCCAGCCAGTCCGAGTACAACCTGCGTCGCCGCATCGTCACCGACGCCGAGGGTCGCTACCGCGCCCGCAGCATCATCCCCTCCGGCTACGGTTGCGACCCCCAGGGCCCGACCCAGGAATGCCTCGACGGCCTCGGCCGGCACGGTCAGCGCCCCGCGCACATCCACTTCTTCATCTCTGCCGGCGGCCACCGCCACCTGACCACCCAGATCAACCTCGCCGGGGACCGCTACCTGTGGGACGACTTCGCCTACGCCACCCGCGAAGGGCTGGTGGGTGAGGTGACCCACCTGGCCAACGGCAGCGCCCATGGCGTGGAAGGCCCCTGCGCCGAGTTGCAGTTCGATTTCGTGCTGCAGCCGGCCAGCCACAACCAGGACGAGCAGCGCAGCCAGCGCCCCCGCGCCCTGCAGGTGCCGGGCGCCTGAGCCCACGGGCACGCCCCGGTCGCGGTGGCCGGGGCAGCCCCAAGGCACATCCATGCAAGTCAGGCGGGCGGGCCCATGCTTGAATGGCCCGCTCAGCCACTGCCCGGATGCGCCCATGAACCGCAACGACCTCCGCCGCGTCGACATTGAACCTGCTGGTGATCTTCGAAGCCCTGATGCTCGAACCCAACCTCACCCGGGTCGGCGAGAAGCTGTTCCTTTCCACCCGTTCATGTCCCGCGAACGCTGAGCCGGCTCAGCCCGCGCGGCGCAGGCCCAGGGCGAGCAGGGCGGTCAGCAGGCTGACTCCGGCGATGGCGACGAAGGCCGCGTGGTAGCCCGCCAGGGTCGCCGTCCCGGCATCCAGCCCGGTGGCCAGCGCCTGAGCGCTGGTGTGGTGGGCCAGGCTGACGAACACCGCAATCCCCAGTGCACCGCCCAATTGCCGCGAGGTGTTGAGCAGGCCGGAGGCCAGCGCCGTGTCCGCCGGGGCGATCCCGGCGATGGCCGCGTGCACCGCCGTGGCCAGCATCAGCCCGACACCGGTGCCCAGCAGCAGGGTCGGGCCCGCCACATGGCGCAGCAGGTCCACCTCCTTCGGCAGCCAGGCCAGCCCGAGAAAGCCCAGCGCCGCCAGCACCCCGCCGAGGCTGGGCAGGTGGCGCATCCCCCGTGCGGCGAGCCAGCGGGCACCCAGGGCGGCGCTGGCGATGGCCAGGCAGGTCGGCAGCATGGCGAGGCCGGTGTCGCGGGCGCCCAGGCCGGCCACCTCGTGCAGCGCCAGGGCCAGGAAATACAGCGATGCGGTGAGGGTGGCACCCAGGCTCAGCAGCAACAGATTGCCCAGCGCCACGTTGCGCTGGCGGAACAGACCCAGGCGCACCAGCGGCTCGCGCACCCGCGCCTCGATGATCAGGAAGGCCACGCCCAGCAGCGCCGCCAGACCCAGTGCCAGCAGCACCCTTGGCGCGCCCCAGCCCAGACCGACGCTGCTCACCAGGGCGTAGACCAGGGCGCTGGCGGCGCCGGTGACGGTCAGCGCACCGCCCACGTCCAGCGGCTTGGGGTTCGTCGGCAAGCCGGGCGCCAGGGTGGCTGAGGCGAGCACGAACAGGCCGATGCCCAGGGGCACGTTGACGAACATCACCCAGCGCCAGTTGGCGTAGGCCGTGAGCAGGCCGCCCAGCAGTACGCCGAAGGCCGCCGCCAGCGAGCCGGAGGCGGTCCACAGGGCGATGGCGCGGTCCCGGCCGGCGCCCGGCGCATGGGCGCCGACGATCACCGCCAGGGTCGAAGTGGCCAGCACCGCCGCTCCCGCCCCCTGGAAGGCCCGTGCCGCCACCAGCAGGGCCGGGCCCTGGGCCAGGCCGCCCACCAGGCTGGCCAGGCTGAACAGCGCCAGGCCGGCGCGCAGCACCCGGCGCCGGCCGAGGCGGTCGGCCAGCCGCGCGGCCAGCAGCATCAACCCGCCCAGGGCCACCAGGTAGGCGTCCACCACCCATTGCCGACTGCCCGCGTCCAGCCCCAGGTCCCGGGCCATGGCGGGGAGGGCGACGTTCACGATGGCGCCGTCCATCACCACCATGAAGGAGGCCAGGCAGGCGATCAGGGTAGCGAGCCAGAGGGGCGCGCCGGGGTTGAGCAGGGCCGTGGGCGCGGCTGTCCGCTGGCCGCTGGCGAGGGTGTTCATCGGTGTCTCCTGTTGGGCCGGGAATCCGGGGGGCGCCATCAGGATCGGGGCGAAGGCGCTTGTTCCGATAACCGTATCCGGACAAGCTATGTTGCAAACCTGCCATTCCGGAGACCGCCATCATCGCTGAAGTCGACCTGACGGACCTGCTCGGCGGTCCGCTGCTCATCGCCCTGCGCGGCGGCCACGAGCCCGACCACGTCTTCCGCCTGGGCAACAAGGAAACCGACTGGCACCGCCACCGGCGCGGGCAGCTCACCTGCGTCGAGACGGGCCTGGTGCACGTGCGCACCGCCCAGGGCTCCTGGGTGCTGCCGCCGTACCGCGCCGCCTGGATGCCGCCGGGGGTGCCACACTGGGCCAGCCTGAGCGGCGTGCTGTCCGGCTGGAGCGTGCTGATCGAGCCCTCGGCCTGCGCCCGGTTGCCGGCCCATCCCCAGGTGATGGGCGTGGGCGAGGTGATGCGCGCGCTGGTCAGCCGCGCGGCCAGTTGGCCCCCCCGCGAGGCGCTGACCCCCGAGCGCGAGCGGCTGGTGCAGGTGCTGCTGGACGAGATCATCGCCGCGCCCACCGAGCCGCTGCACCTGCCGATGCCCACCGACCGCCGGGTGCTGCCCATCGCCCGTGGGCTGCTGGCCAACCTGGCGGACACCCGCAGCCTGGAGGCCTGGGCCGAAAGCGCCGGGCTGTCGCCGCGCACCGCCCGGCGCCTGTTCATCGCCGAGACCGGCATGGCCTTCGCCGAGTGGCGGCAGCAGGCGCGGCTGGTGCACGCCCTGGAGCGCCTGGCCCAGGGCGACCCGGTGGCGGTGGCGGCCGATGCCCTGGGCTACGCCTCGCCGAGCAACTTCATCGCCATGTTCCGCAAGGCGTTCGGGCAAACCCCGGCGCGCTATTTCGTCGAGCGGCCGGGCGGCTGAAGGGCGATGGAATGTGGATGCGGCGACTTCTCGCTTGGCACGGATTGCGCCGAAACGTAATCTTATTACGTTTCAAAACAGAGCCCGCCCATGCCCCACACGCCCCAGACCCGCCTGCAATCCATCGACGCCCTGCGGGGCCTCGTCATCCTCTTCATGTTGCTGGACCACGTCCGCGAGACCTTCTACCTGCACCACCAGGTGGGGGACCCGATGGACGTGGCCGGCACCGACCCGGCGCTGTTCCTCTGCCGTACCCTGGCGCACCTCTGCGCCCCGGTGTTCATCCTGCTGACCGGGTTGTCCGCCTACCTCTACGGCGAAAAGCACGACGGGCGCGCGGCGGTGTCGGCCTTCCTGTTCAAGCGCGGGCTGTTCCTGGTGGTGCTGGAGCTCACCCTGGTCAACTTTGCCTGGACCTTCCAGTGGCCGCCCGGCGTGATGTACCTGCAGGTGATCTGGGCCATCGGCCTCAGCATGCTGGCGCTCTCCGCGCTGGTCTGGCTGCCGCGCCCGGCGCTGGTGGCCCTCGGGCTGCTGCTGGTGGCCGGGCACAACCTGCTGGATGGCGTGCATGCCGAGCCCGGCACCTGGGCGCACATCCCCTGGGCGGTGCTGCATGACCGGGGCTGGATCGAGCTGGGCGAGGGCCTGCGCCTGCGCACCTCCTACCCGGTGCTGCCGTGGGTCGGGGTGATCGCCCTGGGCTATGCCCTCGGGCCCTGGTTCGGCCGGGGCAGCCAGGCGGAGGCGCGCCAGCACCGGCTGTGGGTGACCGGCGCGGCGTGCCTGCTGCTCTTCGTGCTGCTGCGCCTGGTGAACGGCTACGGCGAACGGCCCTGGGCGCCGGGCGCCGACCTGACCCACACGCTGATGGCCTTCTTCAACATCACCAAGTACCCGCCGTCGCTGCTGTTCCTGGCCCTCACCCTGGGGCTCGGCCTGTGGCTGCTGCGGGCCTTCGAGCGCATCGGCCAGGCGCGCCTGGTGCCGCTGCTGGCCACCTTCGGCGCCGCGCCGATGTTCTTCTACCTGCTGCACCTCTACGTGCTGAAGCTGTTCTACCTGGCGTGCCTGGCCATCTTCGGCGCCAACCAGGGCACGCTGTTCGGCTTCGACGGCGTCTGGGCGCTGTGGCTGGCCAGCGCAGTGCTGGCGGTGGCGCTGTTCCCGCCGGTGTGCGCCTTCGCCCGGTTGAAGGCGTGGCGGCGCGACCTCGCCTGGCTGAAGTATTTCTAGGGGCGTCGCCGAGGCTCAGTCGACGCTCAGGGTGCCCCAGAAGGTGTCGGAGGATGAGTAGGGGTAGGTCTTGCCGTCGTACTGCAGGGTCTTCTTCACCGTGCGCAGCGGCTTGTCGTCATCGTCGCTCACCTGGGCGGAGAGGATCAGGTCGGCGAAGCCGTGGCTGCTCTTCGGGCCGATGGCCAGGGTCATCCGCGCGTGCTCGGAGCGGAAGCGGTCGTTGTTCACGCAACGGGTGCCCTGCACGGTGATCCACTCCCGCAGGTAGCCGGTGAACACCGGGCGCAGGGTGGCGGCCTCGCCGGGGACGAACAGCGTCAGCTCGTCGAACATCCCCGCGTCCGGACAACTGGGCCCACGGGCCTGGCTGCTGATCACCACGCCGAAGGCGCGCACGTCCTTGGCCAGGCGGTAGCGCGCGGTGTCCAGCCAGAGGCTGTCGGCGCTGATCTCCAGCAGGGCGTCTTCCTCCAGGTTGCCTTCGTGGCGCTCCAGGATGCGCCCGCTGGCGCTGTCCACCCGCGCCACCAACAGGTGCAGCAGGCGTTCACCGGGTGTGTTACCGCTGGCATCGCTGTCGTAGGCCAGGGCCACCACGCTCTGCCGGGCGTCGTCCGGCCAGCGCTTGCAGGCGGCGGCCACCAGGGGGCCTTCGCTGTCGTAGCTCGGCTGATGCCAGCCTTTCTGGCCCAGTTGCTGGGCGATGCCGTTCAGCAATGCGGGTTCACAGGGCTGTGCATCGCGGGCCCAGGCGGGGTTGGCCAGGCTGGCGGCGGCCGCCAGCAGCCAGGGCAGGGCGCGGAACAGGGGGCGATGGAGGCGACGGTCCATGTGCGGGTGTCCTGAGCAGGTAAAGGGGCGGGCATTCTAGCGCCAGCAGGGCTTGGCGGCGTGCGCCGGTCAGCCGTCGAACACCTGGCAGCCGAAGTAGAACGTCCCGGGCGGCGACGCGCTGTCGGTGCCGACGAAGAAGGCGTCCGGGAAGGGGATGTCGTCGGAGGCCTGGCCGACTTCCTTGCGGTACTGCCCGCGTCCCCAGCCGCTGGTGGCCAGGTCGTCCTTGGGCACGGGCTGCACGCCGGTCCTGCCGACGAAGGTCGTCAGGTCGCCGGTGGCCTGCGCGTAGAACACCGCGCCGCTGTCGCCCCGGTACCAGAGGGTGGAGATCGGCACGCCAAGCACCTCGACCGGTTGCGGCAGGCGGTACTCCAGGTCGATCAGGCCGTCTTCGTCGTGGTCCACGGCGACGATGCCGTTGGCCTTGAACAGCGCCTTCACCGCGTCGTCGCGGGCATCCAGCGGGGCCTGCTGGCAGGTCAGCGCCTTCTCCAGTGCGCCGACCACCTGGGCGTCCAGCGCGAAGGCGGGTGAGCTGGCCCAGAGCAGGGCGAGGAGGGCAATGGGGTTCCTGGGCTTCACGGGACGGTCTCCTTGACGGTCAGCGGGCGGGCATTCTAGCGCGCCCATGGCCGCGTACCGTGATGCGCTGGGCGCTTCCGCAACCGGCCCTGTCAGGCACTCAGGGGCAGGGCGCTGACCGCCGACTCGGCCGCCACCTCGCCGATCACCAGGATCGCCGGGCTGCTCAGGCGGAAGGCGCTGGCGTCCTGCAACAGGGTGGCCAGGGTGCTGCGGCGCTCGCGCTGTTCGGGGAGCGAGGCGTTCTCGATCATCGCCAGCGGCATGCCTGGCGCCATGCCGCCGGCGAGCAGCCCGGCCTGCAAGGCCGCCAGCCGGGCGACGCCCATGTACACCACCAGGGTGGTGCCGCTGGCGGCCAGGGCAGCCCACTCCGGCTCGCTGTCGTCCTGGGTGTGGGCGGTGACCAGGGTCACGCCACGGCTGACGCCCCGCAGCGTGAGCGGAATGCCGCAGGCGGTGGCGCCGGCCAGCCCGGCGGTGATGCCGTTGACCAGTTCGCAGTCCACGCCGCGTTCCGCCAGCCAGGCGGCTTCCTCGCCGCCGCGCCCGAAGATGCACGGGTCGCCGCCCTTGAGCCGCACCACGCAGCGTCCCTGGCGGGCGTAGCGCAGCATCAGGCGGTGGATGAAGGCCTGGGGCGTGGAGCGGCAGCCGCCGCGCTTGCCCACCCGCACCATCCGTGCGCCGGGGCAGTGCACGAGCAGGGCCGGGTTCACCAGGTCGTCGATCATCACCACGTCGGCCGCGCCCAGTACGCGGGCGGCCTTCAGGGTCAGCAGTTCGGGGTCACCGGGGCCCGCGCCCACCAGCCAGACCTTGCCGTTCATGTGCAACCTCCTCAGGCGCTTGCCCGTTGTGGCGCCGCCAGCAGGCGGCTGATTTCCGGTACGCAGGAGCCGCAGCGGGTGCCGCAGCCGAGTTCGTCCTTCAGGCCCGCCAGGTCCAGCCCCCGGGCGATGCCGGCCAGCACCGCCGGCTGGCTGACGTTCATGCAGGTGCACAGGGTGCGCGCGGCGGCGGGGGTGCCGCTGGGCGGTGTGCTCAGGGGCGCCAGCAGCCAGCGGCGCAGGCTTTGGTCGGCGCGGCCTTCCTGCCAGAGGCTCTTAAGCCAGTCCCGCGCGGCCGTTTCGCCCGCGAGGCGCAGGGCGGTGATGCGGCCGCCCTCGATGCGCACCCGCTTGCCCACCGCGCGGCGCGGGTCGTCGTAGGCCAGCACCGGGCCGTCCAGCAGCCCCAGGGCCTGGTCGATGCGCTGCAGCAACGCCGGATCGGGGGCCTCGCCGTGGGCGGCGCGGATCACCAGGGCGCCGCGCTCGTGGCCGCTGGGCACCAGGCTGGCGTAGGCAAAGGTGTCGCAGAGCGGGCGCAGGGTGGTGAAGGCGGCCTGCAGATCGCCCTCCACCAGGGCGAAAAGCTGCCAGGGCAGCGCCACCGGCTCCACCTCCACACAGGCGTGCTTGAGTTCCGGCTGGCGCGACAGCGGGTCCCGCGCCGGGCTGGTCAGGCGGTTGCTGCCCAGCCCGGAAAGGAAGCGGTCGCCCCAGTGCATCGGCAGGAAGGCCTGGCCGGGGCGCAGCGCGTCGTCGGTGACGGCAGGCAGCAGCAGTTCGCCCCGGCGGCTGCGCACCCGCACCAATTGGCCGTCGACGAGCCGGCGCCGGCGCATGTCCTCCGGGTGCAGGCCGAGTTGCGGCCCGTCCACATGGCCGAACAGCCGGGGCAGGGTGCCGGTGCGGCTCATGCCGTGCCACTGGTCGCGCAGGCGCCCGGTGTTGAGCACCAGCGGGTAGCGCGCATCACGGCGCTCCACCGGCGGCCGGTAGGCCTCGGCGATGAAGCGGGCGCGGCCGGTGGCGGTGGCGAAGCGCCGGTCGCCGTACAGGCGCGGCGTGCCGGCCTGGGCTCCAGCGGGAAAGGGCCATTGCTGCGGGCCGAGGTGCTCCAGCAGGGCGTGGGAGAGGCCGCTGAGGTCGAGGTCGCGGCCGGCGGTCAGCCCCTTGTACTCGTCGAACAGCGCTGCCGGGCCGTCGAAGTCGAACAGGCTCGGCTGGCCGGGGCGCAGGCGGCGCTCCAGGCGGCGGGCGAAGTCGCAGGCGATGGCCCAGTCGGGGCGCGCCTCGCCGGGCGCCGGGACAGCCTGGCGCACGCGGCTGATGCGCCGCTCGGAGTTGGTCACAGTGCCGTCCTTCTCGCCCCAACTGGCGGCGGGCAGCAGCAGGTCGGCATGGCGGCAAGTCTCGGTGGTGGCGAAGGCTTCCTGCACCACCACGAAGGGGCAGGCGGCCAGGGCCTCGTGCACCTGGGCCTGGTCCGGCAGGGACTGGGCCGGGTTGGTGCAGACGATCCACAGCGCGCGGATGCGCCCCTCGCGCACGGCTTCGAACAGCTCCAGGGCGGCCAGCCCCGGCGCCTCCGGCAGCGCCGGCACGCCCCAGTAGGCGGCCACCTCCTGCCGGTGCCCGGCATCGCCCGCTTCCCGATGGCCGGGCAGCAGGTTGCTCAGGCTGCCGGTTTCGCGCCCGCCCATGGCGTTGGGCTGGCCGGTGAGGGAGAAGGGCCCGGTGCCCGGCCGGCCGATCTGGCCGGTGGCCAGGTGCAGGTTGATCAGCGCGCTGTTCTTGGCGCTGCCGGCGCTGGACTGGTTGAGCCCCATGCACCACAGCGAGAGCAGGCGCGGCGTGCGTCCGATCCATTCGGCGCAGCGCTGCAGGTCGGCCGCGTCGATGCCGCAGGTCTGCGCCACCTGCGCCGGCCCGTAGTCGCGCACCAGCGCCTTGAGGGCGTCGAAGCCTTCGGTGTGCGCGGCGATGAAGCCGTGGTCCACCCAGCCTTCCCACAGCAGGAGGTGCAGCAGCCCGTGGAACAGCGCCACGTCGGTGCCGGGGAGGATCGCCAGGTGCAGGTCGGCCAGCTCGCAGGTGTCGGTACGCCGGGGGTCGATGACGATCACCTTCATCTCCGGGCGCTGCGCCTTGGCTGCCTCCAGGCGCCGGAACAGCACCGGGTGGGCGAAGGCCATGTTGCTGCCGACGATCAGCACGCAGTCGGCCTGTTCGATGTCCTCGTAGGAGCAGGGCGGGGCGTCGGCGCCCAGGCTGCGCTTGTAGCCGACTACCGCCGAGGACATGCACAGCCGCGAGTTGCTGTCGATGTTGTGGGTGCCCACCAGGGCCCGGGCCAGCTTGTTGAAGGCGTAGTAGTCCTCGGTCAGCAACTGGCCGGAGACGTAGAACGCCACGCTGTCCGGCCCGTGCTCGGCGAGGGTGGTGGCGAAGCGCTCGGCGGCGTGCTCCAGGGCGGTGTCCCAATCGGTGGCGCTGCGTGCCAGGCCCTTGGCCAGGCGCAGCTCCGGCCACAGGGCGCGGGCCGCCGGGTCACCGCTGAGGTGCAGGCTGGAGCCCTTGCTGCACAGGCGGCCGAAATTGGCCGGGTGGGCCGGGTCGCCGGCGACCCCGAGGATGCGCGCGCCGTCGTGTTCGATCAGCACCCCGCAGCCGACGCCGCAGTAGCAGCAGGTGGTGGCGGTGGTCCGGGTCATGGGGCGGTCCTCGTCGGGTCAGGCGCAGGCCGTGCTGCGCAGGGCCAGCAGCACACGGCCGCCTTCCACCCGCACCGGGTGCCGGTGGGCGCAGCCCTGGTCCGGGGCCACCGCCTCGCCGGAGGCGAGTTCGATGTGCCAGGCGTGCAGCGGGCAGGCCACGCGCTTGCCGTAGACCAGCCCCTGGGACAGCGGGCCGCCCTTGTGCGGGCAGCGGTCGTCGAGGGCGAAGACTTCGTCTTTGGCGGTGCGGAACACGGCGATGTCACCGTCGGGACCGGCGACGATGCGCGAGCCCAGCGGGTTGATCTCGTCCAGGGCACAGATGTCGAGCCAGTTCATGGGGCGTTCTCCAGGTCGGGTCGGGCGGGCGGCACGACGCCTCAGGCGTCGGCCAGCACCTGCACGGGGATGCGTTGGAATTCCTTCTTCAGGGCCGGCTCGGCGATGCGCGCCTGCCACGGGTCCTGTTCGAAGGAGAGGGCGTATTGCAGGCGCTGGTTGAGCGCGCGGCGGTTGTCGGCGTCCTCCAGCACTGCCTGGCGGATGTGCGCCATGCCCACCCGTTGCAGGTAGTGCACGGTGCGTTCGAGGTAGAAGGCTTCCTCGCGGTAGAGCTGGAGGAAGGCGCCGCTGTATTCGCGCACCTCGTCGGCGGTCTTGAGCTTGACGAAGAACTCCGCCACTTCGGTGCGGATTCCGCCGTTGCCGCCGATGTACAGCTCCCAGCCGGAGTCCACGCCGATGATGCCGATGTCCTTGATGCCGGCCTCGGCGCAATTGCGCGGGCAGCCGGAGACGGCCAGCTTGACCTTGTGCGGCGACCACATGTTGAACAGGTCGTGCTCCAGGTCGATGCCCAACTGGGTGGAGTTCTGCGTGCCGAAGCGGCAGAACTCGCTGCCGACGCAGGTCTTCACCGTGCGGATGGATTTGCCGTAGGCGTGGCCGGAGGGCATGTCCAGGTCCTTCCAGACGCCGGGCAGGTCTTCCTTGCGGATGCCCAGCAGGTCGATGCGCTGGCCGCCGGTGACCTTGACCATGGGCACCTGGTACTTGTCCGCCACGTCGGCGATGCGGCGCAGCTCGGCGGCGCTGGTGACGCCGCCCCACATGCGCGGCACCACCGAGTAGGTGCCGTCCTTCTGGATGTTGGCGTGGGCGCGCTCGTTGATCAGGCGCGACTGCGGGTCGTCGCGGGCCTCGCCCGGCCAGGTGGAGATCAGGTAGTAGTTCAGCGCCGGGCGGCAGGTGGCGCAGCCGTCCGGGGTTTTCCAGCCCAGCGCGGCCATGGTCTGGGCGAGGCGGGTCAGGTGCTGCTCGCGGATGGCCGCGCGCACCTGGCCGTGGTTCAGCTCGGTGCAGCCGCACACGGCCTTTTCGCTCCTGGGCTTCACATCCGCTGCGCCGCCGACGGTGCTGATGAGGATCTGTTCCACCAGCGGTGCGCAGGAGCCGCAGGAGCTGGCGGCCTTGGTGTGCTTCTTCACCTCGTCGACGCTGAACAGGCCGTTGGCCTGGATGGCTTTGACTATGGTGCCCTTGCACACGCCGTTGCAGCCGCATACCTCGGCGCTGTCGGGCATGCTCGCAGCGCTGCTCTGGCCCTGGTGGCCGACGTCGCCCAGGGCGCTCTCGCCGAACATCAGGTGGTCGCGGATGCCGCTGATGTCGGCGCCCTCGCGCACCTGGCGGAAGTACCAGCCGCCGTCGGCGGTGTCGCCATAGAGGCAGGCGCCCACCAGCACGTCGTCCTTGATGACGAGCTTCTTGTAGACCCCGCCGATGGGGTCGGAGAGGGTGATGGTCTCGGTGCCGTCGCCACCCATGAAGTCCCCGGCGGAGAACAGGTCGATGCCGGTGACCTTCAGCTTGGTGGAGGTGACCGAGCCCTGGTAGCGGGCGAAGCCGAGCATGGCCAGGTGGTTGGCGCAGACCCGCGCCTGCTCGAACAGCGGCGCCACCAGGCCGTAGGCGATGCCCCGGTGGTTGGCGCATTCACCCACGGCGTACACGCGCGGGTCGTAAGTCTGCAGGGTGTCGTTGACCAGGATGCCGCGGTTGCACGGCAGGCCCGCGCGCTCGGCCAGTTCGGTGTTGGGGCGGATGCCGGCGGCCATCACCACCAGGTCGGCCGGGACCACCTCGCCACCCTTGAACTGCACGGCGCAGACGCGGCCCTCGCCGTTGTCCATCAGCTCGTCGGTGACGGTGCCGAGGCGGAAGTGGATGCCTCGCGCCGCCAGCGCGCTCTGCAGCAGCTTGCCGGCGGTGCGGTCGAGCTGGCGTTCCAGCAGCCAGTCGGCCAGGTGCACCACGGTGACGTCCATGCCGCGCTGCTTGAGGCCGTTGGCCGCCTCCAGGCCGAGCAGGCCGCCGCCGATCACCACGGCGTGGCTGTGACGCTGGGCGGCGTCGATCATGGCCTGGGTGTCGGCGATGTCGCGGTAGCCGATCACACCCGCCAGGCGGTTGCCCGGCACCGGCAGGATGAAGGGGTTGGAGCCGGTGGCGATCAGCAGGCGGTCGTATTCGGCCTGGGTGCCGTCGTCGGCGGTGACCACCCGGCGGCGCCGGTCGATGGCCACCACCTTGCGGTTGAGCAGCAGCTGGATGCGCTGCTCGGCGTACCAGTTGAGGTCGTTGAGGACGATGTCCTCGAAGGCCTGTTCGCCCGCCAGCACCGGCGACAGCAGGATGCGGTTGTAGTTGGGGTGCGGTTCGGCGCCGAACAGGGTGATGTCGTAGAGGTCGGGGGCGAGCTTGAGCAGCTCTTCGAGGGTGCGCACTCCGGCCATGCCGTTGCCGATCATCACCAGCTTGAGTTTCTTCATGCGGAAGGCTCCTGCATAAAAATCCGGGCAAACAAAAAAGGCGTCCCGCTGTTGCCAGCAGGACGCCTTTGTCCAAGTCCCGTTCGATCGGGAAGGGCACCCGCTCGCCGTTGAGCAGGGGCCTGTGAATGTGTCGAAACCTCTCTAGCAGGCAGCGTGCCAACCCGTCGGAGCCCGCCCGGCGCGGCGTTGCGGCACCCGGCACGGTAAAAGCGGGGTGGCGCGTGCGCCGTCCGGGGGCGTCATGCGCCGCCGTGGTGCGCCAGCAGGGCCAGCCCCAGCAGCAGGTTGCCGGCCAGGGCCAGCAGGGCGATGGCGCGCCAGGTGGCGGCCGGCGCCCGTTGCAGCAGGGGGCGCGGGCGGCTGTCGTCGCGGCGCTCGCCGCGCTCCAGTTCCAGCAGCCAGTGCTCGGCGGTTTCGTGGCGCTGGGCCGGGTCCAGGGCCAGGGCCTTGTCCAGCAGGGCATCGATCCACGGCGGGACGTCCGGCCGGTAGCGGCTGGCCGGCGTCGGCGGCCCCAGGCGCGGACGCTGGAAGGCCTCCACCTCGCCCTGGGGGAAGTGCTGGGTGAGCAGCCGGTACAGGGTGACGGCAGCGGCGTAGAGGTCCAGCCCCGGCGCAGGGGCTGCACCGGCGTAGGCTTCCGGCGGCAGGTAGCCGGGGGTGCCGGGCAGGCCCGCGCCCGGCTCGGCAGACAGCCCCGGGCAGTAGGCGAGGCCGAAGTCCAGCAGGCGCAGTTGGCCATCCTCGCCTTGCAGCAGGTTCTCCGGCTTCACGTCCCGGTGCAGCACGTTGCGTCGGTGCAGCGTACCCAGGGCCCGCAGCAACTGGCTGGCCACCTGCAGCCAGGCGTCCAGGGGCAGCGGGCCGTCCTCGGCCAGGCGCCGGCCGAGGTCGCGCCCGGGGTATTCGCGCTGCACGTAATAGAGGTGCTGGCGCTGGGGCAGGGGGTGCACCTCGGCGAAATGACGGCCGGCCACCCGGCGCAGGAACCATTCCTCCTGCAGCAGGGCGATGGCCGCTTCCGGTTCGTCGTGGCGCTCGTGGGGCAGGGTCTTCAGCAGCCAGTCCTGGCCACCGGCATCGCGCACGCGGTACAGCAATGACTGGCGCGAGGCGGCCACCTGGCCCTGCACCCACCAGCCTTCGAACCGTTGGCCGGGGCGCAGCTCGGGGGGCAGGGGGCGGTCGTCCACTTCGGCCATGGCATCGGCCAGGGCCCGTTCCGGCAGTTGCTGGACCTGCACCAACAGGGCGCTGGCGTTGTCCTGGCCGCCGGCCAGGTGGGCGGCGCTGACCAGCGCGCGGGCGGCGGCCTCGGGGTCGGCTTCGTCCTGCAGCAGGTGGCGGATGCCGTCGTCGCCGAGGGTGGCCCAGATGCCGTCGCTGACCAGCAGGAAGGCGTCGCCCTCGTGCAGGTCGCCGTCGCGGTAGTCCACCACCAGGTGCTGATCCAGCCCGAGGGCGCGCTTGAGCACATGCTGCATGCCGGGCTGATCCCAGACGTGGTCTTCGGTGAGGCGCTGCAGGCGGCCTTCGTGCCAGCGGTAGGCGCGGCAGTCGCCGACGTGGGCGAGGGTGAAGCGGCGCCCACGCAGCACCAGGGCGGTGAGGGTGGTGAGCAGCGGCTGGCCACCGCCGTTGGCGCGCAGCCAGCGGTTGTGGGCCAGCAGCAGGCGGTCCAGGGCCTGGGCCACGGCCCAGGTTTCCGGCGTGGCGTAGTAGTCCAGGGCCAGCGCCTGCAGGGTGGCGCGGGCCGCCAGACCACCGTCGGCGCACTGGCTGACGCCGTCGGCGAGGGCGAACAGGCTGCCCTTGCTGGCGGCCAGGGGCGCGCCGGGGGTGACCACCCGCAGCGCGTCCTGGTTGTCCCGCCGGGGGCCGGTGGCGCTGGCCTGGCCGACCCGCAGGCGCAGGCTCATACCCGCGCTGCGGTGAGGGCGGCGCTGCCCCAGGTGGTGCGCCAGCGCAGCTTGACGCCGTACAGCCCGACCCAGGCCAGCAGGCCGAGGCTGGCGAACAGCCACAGGCCCAACTGGTAGTCACCGGTGTGCTGCTTGATGGCGCCGAGCCCGGCGGTGAGGCAGAAGCCGCCGATGCCGCCGGCCATGCCGATCAGCCCGGTCATGACGCCGATCTCCTTGTGGAAGCGTTGCGGCACCAACTGGAACACCGCGCCGTTGCCGGCGCCGAGGCTGAGCATGGCGATGACGAACAGCGCCAGGGCGGCGAAGACGCTGCCGAGGTGGAAGCCCACGGCGGCGATGCACAGCGAGGCGAGGGTGTAGACCACCAGCAGGGTGCGGATGCCGCCGATGCGGTCGGCGAAGGCACCGCCGATGGGGCGCATCAGGCTGCCGGCGAACACGCAGGCGGCGGTGTAGTAGCCGGCGGTGACCGGCTCCAGGCCGTACTGGTCGTGGAAGTAGCCGGGCAGGGTGCTGGCCAGGCCGAGGAAGCCGCCGAAGGTGACGCTGTAGAAGAACATGAACCACCAGCTGTCACGGTCACCCAGGGCCTTGAGGTAGTCGCCGAGGGCCTTGGGGGCCGGGCGGTTGGGGGCGTTGCGCGCGGCGATGGCGAAGATCGCCAGGGTCAGCACCAGCGGCACCAGCGCCAGGCCGAACACGTTGTTCCAGCCGTACAGGGCGGCCAGCCCCGGGGCGAACAGCGCCGCCAGCACGGTGCCGGAGTTGCCCGCCCCGGCGATGCCCAGGGCCTTGCCCTGGTGCTGTGGCGGGTACCACTGGGAGGCCAACGGCAAGGCAACAGCGAACGAGGCCCCGGCGAAGCCGAGGAACAGCCCCAGCAGCAGCGCCTGCTCGTAGCTGTGGATGCCCAACTGCCAGGCGCCGAACAGCGCGCCGATGACGATGACCTGGCCCAGCAGGCCGGCACTGCGCGGCGAGGTGCGGTCGGCCAGCAGGCCCATCAGGAAACGCAGCACGGCGCCGGCCAGGATCGGCGTGGCGACCATCAGGGCGCGCTGCTGGGTGGTCAGCCCCAGGTCGGTGGCGATCTGCACCCCCAGGGGGCCGAGCACGTACCAGACCATGAAACTCAGGTCGAAATAGAGAAAGGCGGCGAACAGGGTCGGGGTGTGGCCCGCTTTCCAGAAACTCGTCATCGAACGAACTCCTCATCTGCATCAGTGGGGAACCGGACGGACCACCCCCGGCAGTGCACGGCGGTTGCGTCCCTCCGGCACATGCGCGCCGGACCGGGTCGGGCGCGCCCGGCCGGTCATGGCCGGGGCTGGATCGGGTGATGTCACACGCGCGGTCGGACTGCGCCGCGCTGCCCCTGCGCCGGGGCTGGAACGCAAAAGGCGCCGCGATTCCGCAGCCGGTGGGCTGGGGAAACGCGACGCCTTTGTCGTTCGGTGGGCAACCGCCGTTGGCTACCTGGGGGAGGCTCAGCAAGAGCCGGGCCAAGTGCGGGGAAGGGTTGGCAGGGCAGGCGATACGCCGGTTGGCAGGCTGCCGGGGGGATTCATGCCGCTGGGACGATGCCCCGAGCAGGGGCACGCGGCCCCGGCCTGCCCGGCTTCAGTGCCCGAGCATCTCGTGCATGGCGATGATCTGCTCGGCCACCTGGATGAGCTTCTGCTGCCGGCTCATGGCCTGGCGGCGCATGAGGGTGTAGGCCTCCTCTTCGCCGCATTGCTTCATCTTCATCAGCAGGCCCTTGGCCAGCTCCACCCGCTTGCGCTCGGCCAGTTGCTGCTCACGGGCGTTGAGCTGGGCGCGCAGGGCCTGGTCGCTCTCGAAGCGGGCGATGGCGACGTCGAGGATCGGCGCCAGGCGCTGGGCCTGGATGCCCTCCACCACGTAGGCGCTGACACCGGCCTGGATGGCCTGGCGCATGATCGCCGGATCGTGTTCGTCGGTGAACATGACGATGGGGCGCGGGCGGTCGCGGCTGACCAGCACCACCTGCTCCATCACGTCGCGGCCGGGGGATTCGGTGTCGATCAGCACCACGTCGGGGCGCACCGCCTCGACCCGGCGCGGCAGGTCGATGTCCAGCCCGGACTCGTCCACCACCTCGAAACCGGCCTCGCTCAGAGCGGCCTTGAGCCGGCCCATCTTCTTCGGGGTGTCGTTGATCAGCAGGATGCGCAGCATGGCGGTCGTCCCTGGGTCAGAGCAGCGGGGCGGTCGCATCGGCGAGCGCGTGCACGGGGAAACGGCGGGCGTAGCTGGCCGGGTCGTCGCCGGTCCAGGCCACGCCATCCATCAGCACCGCACTGCGCATCGGCGCCGGTACGGCGATGCCGAGGGCCTCGGCGGCGTCGCGGTACAGCGCCAGGCATTGCACCTGGCGGGCGATGGCCAGGTAGTCCGGGTCGTCCCGCAGCAGCCCCCAGCGGCGGAACTGGGTGAGGAACCACAGGCCGTCGGAGAGGTAGGGGCAGGTGGCGCGGCCCTCATCGAAGAAGCGCAGGGGATGGGCGTCTTCCCAGTGGTGGCCGAGGCCGTCGTGGTAGTGGCCGAGAAAGCGCGGCTCGATCACCTCCAGCGGCGCGCCGACGTAAGCCTCGGCGCTGATCAACTGGGCGGTGCTGCGGCGGTTCTCGGGGGTCTGCTCGATGAAGCGGCTGGCGTCCAGCACCGCCATCACCAGGGCGCGGGCGCAGTTGGGGTACTGCTCGACGAAGGCCCGGGTGGCGCCCAGCACCTTCTCGGGGTGGTCCGGCCAGATGGACTGGCTGGTGGCCAGGGTGAAACCCTGGCCGCGCTCCACCGCCAGCGCGCCCCAGGGCCCGCCGGCGCAGAAGCCGTCGATGCGCCCGGCCTGCAGGTGCGCAACCATCTGCGACGGTGGCACCACCTGGGTGTCGACATCGCGCAGCGGGTGGATGCCATGAGCCGCGAGCCAGTAGGCCAGCCACATGGCGTGGGTGCCGGTGGGGAAGGTGTGGGCGAAGGTGAGCCGTGCGCCGTGCTGGTGCACATGGCGCACCAGTGCCTCGGCGTGGGTCACACCCGCCTGGCGCAACGGCTCGGACAGGTTGATGCCCTGGCCGTTCTGGCTCAGGGCCATGAGCACCGCCATGGGCGTGGCTGGGCTGCCGATGCCCAGATGGCTGCCGTAGACCTGCCCGTAGAGCGCCTGGGCGGCATCCAGCCGGCCGCTGGTGAGCCCATCGCGCAGCCCCGCCCAGGATGCCTGCCGGTGCAGGTTGAGGGTGAGACCGTAGGGCTGGGCGAAGCCCTGGGTGGCCGCGACGATCAGCGAGGCCGAATCGGTGAGCGGCATGAAGCCGATGTCCAGCGCGCTCTTCTCGGGTGCGTCACTGCCAGCGACCCAGGCCAGGGCATCGCGGCGGGTGGTCGGGCGGGCGTGATCCATGGTGTCCCTGTCCTCGAAATGAAAAGGCGCCGCCCCGACCCCTCGCACAGTGCGATGGTCGTTGGCGGCGCCGTTGCCGTCGGGCCCCGACGGTGGGGCCTGGAGGGGGAATAGCAAGGGGTGTGCCAGGGGCGTTGGGGGGTTGAAGCCGAACAGCGCCCGTTGTCCCTCGGCTCGCCCTAGTGCCGCTGTGCCAGTTGACGCTCACTCGCACCCGTCGCTAGATTCCGGCCCTTCTTCGCCGCAGGGCCCGTCGCCCCGCAGCGCTCACCGTGGCAAGGAACGGCCCGTCATGCACAAGATCACGCCCTTACTGCTCACCAGCGCCCTGGCATTCATCTGCCTGCCCAGCCACGCCGAGTACATCGAGCCTTTCAGTTGCAGGAACGGCTACTTCCCCTCCGAGGGCAGGTTCACCCAGCTCTACACCGTCGTGGGCAAGCACCAGACGCACTTCTTCAAGGACACCGAGGGTTGCCCCGAATCGGAGGGGTGCATGCAGAAGGCCTACGTCATCGAGGGCGATGAGGTGCTGGTCAACAAGATCGCAGGCGACTGGGCCTGTGCCTGGTACCAGGGCAAGAAACGCGAAACCGTGGGCTGGATCGTGCTGGAGAACCTCGCACCGGCCACCGACCCCGTGCCCCAGCCCACCGACTGGCTGGGCACCTGGAAGACCCCGTCAAGCTCCATCACCATCGAGCAGCAAGAGCAGGGCAATGGCCTGCACGTGACCGGCGATGCCACCTGGGGCACCGGCGCCCGCACCCACATCGGACAGATCGACGGCACCCTCAAGCCAGAAGGCCGTTACGCGATGACCAAGGAAGGTGACGACAAGTACGACTGCGCTGTGGAGTTCAGCCGGGTCGGCCGCTTCCTGATCGTGGATGACAACAACAATTGCGGCGGCATGAATGTGAGTTTTGATGGGGTTTATGTCAGGGAGTAGTGGGGCGAGGTGAGTGCACCGATTCAGCGGGGGCAGGTGCCGTGTGATGTTATGCCCCTATAGCGTTTGCCGCCCTCTCTACTTCTATCATCGTCGTGCACATACCTGAGAACTGTGCTCTGAGCGTCCACTGACTGCTCGCCACCAAGCGTCTTATCGCCGAGCGCCGCCTCAAACCAGCCCACTGACTGCTTGACAGCCCGCAGGCCAGATCAGCCAAGTGGTCTGCCGGCACGGCTATGAGCGCGTGATTTTTTGCCGGCGGCTTCAGGTGGGTGCTACTTTTTCAACAAAATTGGCCAACAGAAGACGCTTCTATTAAGGAGTCTTATTCTTTTGCTCTAAAGAGCTATAACTTCGATGTGAATTGTGATTTTGGTCTGCGAGGTTAAAGGATTTTGGGTGGAGCAGGTCATTAAAGTTTTCCTTGTAAATAGTCTTGGAAGCTTACTGGGCTCTCTTTGGAATCCCTAAAGGGATTGGAGTAGTACGAGCAGTAATTTTCTGCTTCGGAGCTTTCTTGGGGGCGCCAGAGGAACTGAACATCGTGCTTCTTAAGAATGTCGAATGTGGGGTCGTCAGGATAAGGGTTTCCGATTTTTCCGTTGAGGAAAAGTTGATATAGAAGAAGCCAGCATTGGTCGAATTCATAAAGGCTTCCGTGCTCAGTTACTTTCCGGGCAAAGGTAATGGCTGCTTCATTTCCAGCTTCGAAGAAACTAATTAGTGCAATGGCGGAAGTGTCCGCTGTGTTTATTACTAGTTCAATATTTTTTCGGGTGGGTTGTGCGTTTAGTTGCTTAAGGTAATACAGTGCCCAGCACATGCCGTCAGAGCGTCGATGTTTTGCGTTTATTTCTAGAATGCTATTTAGTTTTTTGATTACAGCCTCTTTTTCGTAGTAGTCGGAGGTGGCATCGACTCGCTCGAGTAGCGGTAAGAGAATTGGGTAGTGCCAGCTTAAATTTAAGATGTATTGGAATATCGTGGCGGCTGTGTCACCTGTGGCTATATTGCAAAGAAGGCCGGCGGCAAATTTTAAAACACTGCCATCAGGTTCTGCTTTGTTTAAATGAACGGCAAAGTCCAAGAAATTTATCGCATCGTGTGTTCGTAGGGATAGAGTTCCGTCAGTCGCCATCTTCCAAGGTATGGCGTTGTTTAATTTTGTAACCCAGGAATCTACCAATGGCTCTGGTAGTTCTGTGATCTTGGTTTTGCTCAGGTTGAGCGTTAATCGATACTGAGATAATTCAATATTAAGGGCTCGGATGAATTCCTGGGCCTCGATGTGCGTCTCGCAATATGCTGTGTAGTCGTCTATGTATCGGGTAAAGCGAAAATTAGCGGCTAATTTCTTGTCAACTGCGGCAAGGATAATTTCCACGGCAATGCTAGAGGTGCCGGGACCAATGGGAAGACCTGTGGTCTCTTTGCGTTTTGCATTTCTAAGTGCAGTGTCTAATGTAGAGCTCCAGTGCCTCTGTGCAGTCCTTTCTTGCAGCTTTTTCTTGGCCTCGTCATATCCCTGGATTGCCCATTCTAGTGAGTGCGTATAAATGGAGCCAAAGCAGTTTGCGATATCGGTATGGGCTTTGAAGGCTGCTCCAAAGCTGACGTCTAAAACTCTCTTTGTTTTGGTCTCATGGTCTTCATAGTTCATGATGAAAATTCGGCCATCGTTATGCCGCTCGGCAGTGATGGCGCTATTGTCATCCTTCATGAGTTTAAATATTTCCTCTCTGTTTGATCTCAGAGTGGCTAGTATTTTTGAGTAAGCAAGCGGGTGAATTAGGCTTAGCGTTCTGGGAACGTTATTAAATCTAGTCGCTTTGTATTCAACCAGATCAAACTGGAGCGCTTTTCGCTCTTCACTCAATCTTATGTTAGATAGCTCCTCAGCAATCTCAGGAGTAAAGCGGCTAGTTGAAAAGCAGGGAGGGAGTTCAGTGGAAGAGTCTTTTTGGTTTGGGAAATAGTTCCACCGGGTCAGGGCTTCTGAGAAGTGCCTTTCTGGATCTAGGAGCGTGGTGATGTGTGAGGTGGTGCTGGTAAATTCTCTCACGGACTTCAGCCTCCTAATGAAATAGCTGTGAAGCTATGATGCGCTTTAGTATTCAAAATCTAGGGTCATCAGTTTTGGGAACTTACTAAGGAGGTGAAAGCGGTTCCTGTATCTTAGGTTTGCTATGGATCGAGAGGGTCTTGAATGTCTCGATTTTCTCCGATTCCAGTTCTTTTAAGATCGTCTCCTTCGCCTCATTTTTGTCAAATGACTTGACTGTATTGTCGAAGACGATCTGCTTGATTCGCAGTTCAATTTCGCTGTCCTTGTTTTGGCCTCCTGAAAACTCAGGAAAGCCAAGAGAAATCACACAGGTGCCATCTAACCCGGACGTGCTGAAGCGGAATTTGGCGTCTAGGCGATGCAAAAATAAGCTTGGTCTATAAGATTCATTAGACAGAAAATCCGAGTGTTCCAAGCTGAATCCTTTCAAGTCTAAGTTTCGGATCTTCTCTTTCATCCATCCCAGGTCGGCGGGGAGCATGTTGTCGGGGTCAGGAGCTATGCCAATATCCACAACCTCTAAGAATGTGATGGCTACTAATTTGCTGTGCTGGGTTAGGCCTAATAGATAAAGGAATCTATTTTCGTTGGTGAAGTCACAGAAGCGAATGGCTGTAACTGTTTCGTTTTCGTTAATTTGCTTGGCAAGCTTAAAGTGCGAGACCAAATGCTTGGATATGGCCTTGTTTGTTATTTTTGTTTCTGGGGCAGTGTGGGTGCTGATTAGGATTAGTTCGTCTTTGGCCTTGTTTTTCTTGATTTCTACTGAGCCTTTGAATGTTTTGTGTGAATCCGCCCAGCTTTTAGATCGATCAATTCTTTCCAGTTCGTAGTCCATTCGAATGGTGTCGAGGTCTTTGTTAATGGGGTAGAAATTTGGTGTGCCTAATACTTTGAAGTTAACAAAGTCCAGGTCAAGGAGTTTGTTTGCGTCAATAGAGTCAGGGATAGAATCAAGCAATGTATCACCCCCTTGCCATTTTATGGTTTGGGTTGTGATCTTCGGGTTGTCTTCCTTTGTCGTATAGGCTAGCTGGAGTTGAGAGAACTCACTCGGCCTAACTAGAGAGAGTGTAAGTGCAGGAATGGTCTGCTCTTTTTCCTGGCTGTTGATGAAAACGCCTCTATTTCTCAGGACGGTCTTGATATCACTTGCGCCGATGTAAGGTTGTACCAGATAGGTGCGTAGTGCTTCGCCCTGCGGCAAAATCGAATCAATATTCTGATTGCTCACGGTCTCAACCTCTAAAGTCTGCTTTGTAGGACTCTACGTTCACTATGGCTGCGAACTCTTTATTTGCGATTGCTACCTTTGCAATGCTCACGATTTCTTCATGATCGACGTAGTTGTAGTCAGGGAATGCAAGAGTGATTTTGTGTGGGAATTCAAGGGCGATCGACATGGAGAAACCGATCATACGTTTCACGGCCTCTTCACTAAAGTTATCCTGGCAGCATATTACCAAGTGCTTCTTGCCATGCTCTTGAACGAAGAAAGGAATGAGGCCGCTGTTGAGATATTCAGGAGGTAAAATCTGGCCGTTAGTCAACCTTTGAATTGGGCTGACGTTCTTTCCTGTGGATGGGTAGAGGAAACTCACGTTCTCAGCTCCGAACGCTTTTCTTACATGCGTGATGGTTTCGAATAAAAAGCTTGCGCGGCTATTGTCGACAACATAAATAGTCCCGTAATTGAAGTCATCAAGCTTGCGAGAACCAGCAACCTGGCTGATCAAATCTGCCTCAGCATCAGATTTCGCACTCAGCCAGAACAAGACACCAGATGTCGCTTGGGAGTTGGCATTGGGGTAGCCGGCGTTAATCGACTTCTTCAAAGTAGAGCGGTTAAAACACTCAATCGTTGTTGCTAAGTCAACGAAGTGCTCTTTGAATTTGCTGCCCGGCGATGTGGGGTAGGGAGCGCTTGAAAATTTAGACGATATGATCATGTGCTTGAGCACGCCATCCTCAAGCGGAGATAGACAACTGAAGACAAAATCCGCCCCATGTGTCTGTCTCGGGCTACCAGTCGTGCTGTGTAGTTTTGACTTGATGCAATCAATGCTTGTCCCCTTGAGTGCCGCTTTCCACCCAATAAGGTTGAGCAGAGCTTCAACAACATGTTCTCCGCGCTCTCCAAGTTTTTTTGACCACTCGCCCATAACAGATTCCTTATGCTTAAAAATGGAACTACCGTGTGTCAGCAGAACGCTACGAAGTCTGAGCGAATATGTCTAGCGGCACTTTGCCAATGACGTGTGGTTCCCTGATTTGACCGGCCTTGTAGTGAGGCACTTGGCTTTTAACTGCCAATTTCTTCCCTTGCCCTCCCGACCTCTCATCACCATCCTGCACCGGCCACGGTAAGTCCCGTGGTTAGGCTTGATAGCCCGAACATCGGCGCGAATGCATCAGCCAGTACGCATGCAGTTTTACAACTGCTCTGCTTTACGGCAGATCGCGGGGGGAGACCCTCGCGGTCTGCCAGTTCCAATTTTTCCGGTTTGTCAATCCCGCGTGGCCTGCCACCCGTAACTGACAGCAAATGTAAAACACCGTCTCCAGCAACTGGTCCAGGGCCTGGAGGCACGCTTGCACACCATTCTGGTGATTGCCGAGGTAATTCTGGAAAACGTGTCCCTGCACGATGGCGTGCTCAAGCCGTTTCCCGATGGTTACCGAAAGGGCGCGCTGTGGCTGCAACTGGTGGAGATGGTCGGGTTGCCCTTGGGGCGCCAACTGCCCTGATAGGCAGCGAGGCAGGGTGATGGCGATATCTTCGCAACTAAAAACGCCGCACTCCCACGCGGCGTTTTTTTCATTTCTGCACCTTAGAAAAACCGCCTCCAACTCGGCCCATCCCCCAACAGCGGGTCGTCATGCACCGCCATGAAACGCGGCAGGTCCTGCCGGGCGATCCAGGTTTCGCTTTGCCAATGCAGGGCGGCGATGCGCTGGTTGGCCCAGGTCATGAGGATGCGCCTCGGGCTGGCCTGCGGGTCGCGGTGGTAGTCGTGGAGGGTGGGGATCACTTCGTCGCTGAGCCATTGGCTGAGGGCGCAATGCTCGGGGTGGCCGAAGCGGTAGAGGGCGCGATAGAGGCCGGCTTCGCTGATCAGTTCCACCTCTTCGCAGCGCCCTGTGCTGTAGCGCAGAAAGGCGAAGCGGAATTGGTGGGGATAGAGGCGTTTGGTCAGGCGGTAGGGCCGGGTCGCGGCGATCATCAGGGCGAAGTCGAGGGCGACGAACCAGGGGCGGTTGTCGATCATGACGGCGCGCAGTTGGTGGCAGTGGCGTTGGAAGGTGATGGGGGTATATGCGTCATGCATGGCGAAGTTCCAATTAAGGTCCATTTGCTTACCGTCAGTTACGCCTGCCGAGCCGTTTACGGCTTTGCGGGTGTAGCTGAAGGCAACTCGCCTACTAATTCGGGCTGTCAACCCCGGCCACGGGATTGACCGTGACCGGCGCAGGATAGGGATGGGCAGGTGCGAGGGCAAGGGGTTCGGGCGATGGTGTTCGCGGCGTAGCCCGGACTTCAGTCCGGGAGTGGGCTTTCCTGGGCTGAAGCCCAGGCTACGGGGCCAGGGGGCTTGGGTGCTGTGGGGGGCGGGGTGTTGGTGGTGTGG
>NZ_LYSP01000019.1:0-102194 GCF_001728945.1 Pseudomonas sp. ENNP23 | reverse complement strand
CCGCTGGCGGGCGGCTGGGGCGGCGTCTCGGGGGTGCTGGTGGCCGGTGGGGCAGGGTTGCTGGAACCTCCGCCACCTCCGCCGCCGCCCAAGTCCAGGCAACCGGCCAGGCTGAGCAGTCCGTAGATCAGTACGAGCTTGCGAAACATGTCCCCTCGCTTTCAGTTCGGCATTGTTGTGATTGTTGTGAGCCTGAGCCTCAGAGCGCCGTGACCCGTCCCCGATGGCTGGGCAGTGTGGCGGGCAGGTCGCGCAAGGCGCGCTCGGCCAGGTCGGCCTGGGAGTACTCGCCGTAGAACATGCGGTACCAGTCCTGGCCGTTGCGCTGCGAATGCTGGATGCGCAGGGGCGCGCCGGGGTGGCGGGCCATCAGTGCGCGCATGTACTGCTCGCTGCTGCCTTCGATCAGGTTGATGCTGTAGCGCTGCGGGGCGGCGGGAGCTGGCGCCGGAGCGGTGGTCGGCTGGGCCGGAGCCGCAGGCGCTGGGGGCTGTACCGCTGGCGGGGGGGTAGCCGCCACGGGGTGGGCGCTGCCCTGCAGGGGCGTTTCAGCGGGGGCGGCGTAGGGCTGGGCCGGGGTTGGAGTCGGGGCTGGCCTGGGCGCGGGAACCGGGGCGGGTGCCGTGGCGACCGGGGCAGCGGGGGCGGCTGCACGGGTGGACTTGAACAACTGCGCCGGCTCCTGGGGCAGGCTGCGCTGGGCGCTTGACCCGGCGGCCTGCTGCCGCAGGTCGAGGTACTTCTCCTGGCTGAGGTCGGCCAGGCGGGTACCATCGCGGACCACGCTGGGCCGCAGGAAGACCATCAGGTTGCGCTTGACGTTGACGTCCTTGCTGGAGCGGAACAGGCCGCCCACCAGGGGCATGTCGCCCAGCAGCGGGACCTTGCTTTCGCTGCGGGTGACGTCGTCCTGGATCAGGCCGCCGAGCACGATCACCTGGCCGTTGTCGGCCAGTACGGTGCTCTTGATCATGCGTTTGTTGGTGACCAGGTCCACCGCGCGGGAGGCAGCGCCGGTGCTGGGGGCGATGGAGGAAATCTCCTGCTCGATCACCAGGCGCAACGTGCCGCCTTCGTTGATGTGCGGGGTGACCTTGAGGGTGACGCCGACATCCTTGCGCTCGATGGTGGTGAAGGGGTTGTTGGCCCCGGCGGCGTCGGTGGTGTACGAGCCGGTCTGGAAGGGCACGTTCTGCCCCACGAGGATCTCGGCCTTCTGGTTGTCCAGGGTCAGCAGGCTGGGGGTGGAGAGCAGGTTGCTGTTGCCGTTGGCGGAGAGGGCGGTGATCAGCGCGCCGAAGTTCTTGTTGCCGATGCCGACGATGGCACCGTCGGGCAGGTTGACCGGGGTCTTGGCGTCGATGGCGCCGAGCAGGGTGCCCACCGAGAGCCCGGTGTTGCTGAAGTTGCTGCCGCCGATGGGGCCGCTGTCGGAGCGCCCGTCGATGGCCCACTGCACGCCGAGGGCCTCGCTGACGTCGCCGGACATCTCCACGATGGCGGCCTCCACCAGCACCTGGGCACGGGGCACGTCGAGCTGGTGCACCAGGTCTTCAAGCTGCGCCACCATGTCCGGCTCGGCCATCAGGATGAGGGCGTTGATCCCCTCGTCGGCGCGGATCAGCACCGGTGCCTGGGTGGTGGTGGGAGAGGCGGCGCCGCGCAGTTGCTCGGAGAGGTCGCTGAGGGTCTTGGCCAGGTCCTTGGCGTCGCCATGGCGCAGGCGCACGACCCGGGTGTTGGCCGAGCGCACGGGCTGGGTGTCCAGTTGGCGGGCCATCTTCAGCAGGCGCTCGCGGGCTTCGGGCGGGCCAAGCAGCAGCAGGCGGTTGGTGCGCGGGTCGGCGATCACCTGGGCGTTGCCGTTACCGGCCGGCTGCCCGCGCCGCAGACTCTCCTGCAGCATTGCGGCGACGTCGCGGGCCCAGGCGTGCTTGAGGTCGTAGAACACGCTGTCGTTGGCACCGGCGCTGTCCACCTGGGCGATCAGCGCGATCAGGCGTTCGATGTTGGCGCGCTTGTCACTGACGATCAGCGAGTTGCTGGAGGGGATGGCCGCCAGGTGAGCGTTCTGCGGCACCAGCGGGCGGATCAGCGGGAGCAGTTCGTTGACCGGCGTCTGCTGCACCTGCAGCAGGCGTGTCTCCAGGGTTTCCGGGCCGCTGCCGGTGGGGCTGTTGGCCACGCTGCGGCCTTCCACATCGGGCACGATGCGCGCCTGGTTGCCCTGGGTGACCACGCTGTAGCCGTGGGTGCTCATCACCGAGAGGAACAGTTGGTAGACCTCGCTGAGGGTCAGCGGCGATTCGGAGATGACGGTGACCTGGCCCTTGACCCGGGGATCGAGCACCAGGGTCTGGCCACTGATGCTGGCGACCTGCTCGGTGAAGTCGCGGATGTCGGCGTCGCGCATGTTGATGGTCCAGCGCTCTTCGCTGTCCTGGCTGGCCGGTTCCGCCCACAGCAGCGGGCACAGCAGCAGGCAGGCCCAGGCGAGGCGGGCCAGACGACGTGGCAGGCACAGGCTCATCGGACGGCTCCCGGTGCGCTTGGGCGGTCAGGTGCAGGCAGCCGCGTACCGGCCGGAAGGCACAGGGAGAGGAGAAGGGTCCAGGGCATAGTGAAGCTCGACAGACTGCTGCGCATCCAGGCGACGTGTTGGTTTCCTATGGCGACCTGCCTGGGTGTGGCCCGACAAGCGGGCGAGAGAATAAGGAAAGCGGCACGTCCGTTCGACTGGTCGGAGTGCAACTGTGCATGGGCTCACACTCCTGAAATTGACCATGCGGTCATTTGCGGATGTGCGTCCCGTTTTGGGGATTTGGGGATTTGGGGATTTGGTGGGGCTGCTGGGTTATAGAGCCAAGCTGATTATCGAGTTCTGTTGATGTCACCTGTTTCGCCTTCCCAGGCGAGTTTCTTTTTTCAGTCGTCGGGATGCCGCCCACAAAAAAGAAACCAAAAAGGCTCGCCCCTGCATCCGAACTTGGCGTCCCCGCCCGGCTGCGCCGGGTTCCTTCTCTCCATCGTCGTTCCAGGGGTACGGCGGGGTGCCGCCCACTCGACGGGCCATCCCTGGCCCGGCAGCGCTCTCGCGACATCCATGTCGCTCAACCCCTTGCACGACGACTGCGCTCAGCCTCCTGAAGGGGCATTGTCCCTGCCCCACCTTTCTGGCCAGGCAGCGGTCTGGTGTGCGCTCAAGACTCGCTCGGAAAGGAGCCCGTTAAACCGGGTCCATGAAACTCTGAAAGTTGGATCAGGGAGCGGAAAGTCTCCACAGCACTCGATAAGCAGCCAGTAACCGCAACACGGTACTGGAACATGGCCAAGAAAAAGCCCGGCGCGAGGCCGGGCTTTTCAATTGCGGTGTGGCTTACTTCACTTCCACCGCGAGGCTTTCGGCGATCTTCTTGTTCCAGATCGCCGGGCCGGTGATGTGCACCGACTCGCCGTTGGTGTCGACGGCGACGGTGACCGGCATGTCCTTCACGTCGAATTCGTAGATGGCTTCCATCCCGAGTTCGGCGAAGGCCAGGACCTTGGACTTCTTGATCGCCTGGGCCACCAGGTAGGCGGCGCCGCCGACGGCCATCAGGTACACGGCCTTGTTGTCCTTGATCGCTTCGATGGCGATGGGGCCACGCTCGGACTTGCCGATCATGCCCAGCAGGCCGGTGCTTTCCAGGATCTGACGGGTGAACTTGTCCATGCGGGTGGCGGTGGTGGGGCCCGCCGGGCCGACCACTTCGTCACCGACCGGATCGACCGGGCCGACGTAGTAGATGAAGCGGCCCTTGAGGTCCACCGGCAGCTCTTCGCCCTTGTTGAGCATGTCGACCATGCGCTTGTGGGCGGCGTCGCGGCCGGTGAGCATCTTGCCGTTGAGCAGCAGGGTCTCGCCCGGCTTCCAGCTCTGCACGTCCTCGGGGGTGATGCTGTCGAGGTCGACGCGGCGGGCGCTCGGGCCGGCTTCCCAGACGATCTCCGGGTAGGCGTCCAGCGGCGGCGCTTCCAGGGCGGCGGGGCCGGAACCGTCGAGCACGAAGTGGGCATGACGGGTGGCGGCGCAGTTGGGGATCATGCACACCGGCAGGGAGGCGGCGTGGGTCGGGTAGTCCATGATCTTCACGTCGAGGACGGTGGTCAGGCCACCCAGGCCCTGGGCGCCGATGCCCAGCTGGTTGACCTTCTCGAACAGTTCGAGGCGCATTTCCTCGATCTTGTTCTGCGGGCCGCGGGCCTTCAGTTCGTGGATGTCGATCGGGTCCATCAGGACTTCCTTCGCCATCACCGCGGCCTTCTCGGCGGTACCACCGATGCCGATGCCGAGCATGCCCGGCGGGCACCAGCCGGCGCCCATGGTCGGGACGGTCTTGAGGACCCAGTCGACGATGGAGTCGGACGGGTTGAGCATGGCCATCTTCGACTTGTTCTCGGAGCCACCGCCCTTGGCGGCCACGTCCACTTCCACGGTGTTGCCGGGGACGATGGAGTAGTGGATCACCGCCGGGGTGTTGTCCTTGGTGTTCTTACGGGCACCCGCCGGGTCGGCCAGGATGGAGGCGCGCAGGACGTTCTCCGGCAGGTTGTAGGCGCGGCGCACGCCTTCGTTGATCATGTCGTCGACGCTCATGGTGGCGCCGTCCCAGCGCACGTCCATGCCCACGCGGACGAACACGGTGACGATGCCGGTGTCCTGGCAGATGGGGCGGTGGCCGGTGGCGCACATGCGCGAGTTGATCAGGATCTGCGCCATGGAGTCGCGCGCGGCGGGCGACTCTTCGCGCAGGTAGGCCTCGTGCATGGCCTGGATGAAGTCGACGGGGTGGTAATAGGAGATGAACTGCAGGGCATCGGCGACGCTCTGTATCAGGTCGTCCTGCTTGATCACGGTCATGGGTGCGCTCCTCTTCAATTCGGGAACATCAGGAAGCGCCGGACCACGACCCGGCGCGCATTGGATTGGGGGTGAAAATGGCGCGGAAGTATACCGCGTGCTCAAGGCCGGGCACACCCGCCAAGAGTCGACCCCGGCCCTCGGCGAACCGCTGGCGTCCCCTAGGTTTTTCGTTTTCACGCGCGTAGAGTGGCGGCATCGTGCCAGCACGGGACGGAGCCCATGAGCACATCCAGTCGAGGGGCCACCCAACGGGGCCTGCAAAGCCTGCTGCTGAAGCGCTTCGGCATGGCAGTGGCAACCTATGCGCTCGTGCTGCTGCTGTTCTGGCTGGCGGTGCTGGGCGGTTTCTACCAGCGCTCGCCCTGGGTGGCGCTGGGCTTCACCGGACTCATCGTCATTTCCCAACTCGTGTTCTTCGCGCTCCTGCGCAGCGGTCGCAACCTGCGTTTCCCCGACCCCAGCCTGACCGAGGCGCAGATCCTCGTGGCCATGACCTGGCACACCCTGCTGATGGCCGACCTGGGGCCGGCCCGGGGCGCACTGCTGGTGGTGTATGTGCTGATCCTGCTGTTCGGCGTGTTCCAACTGCCGCCACGGGTATTCCTGCGCTGTGCGGGCTTCGGGCTGACGGCCTTCGCTGGCCTGAACCTGCTGGAGGCGTACCAGATGCGCCTGCAGTCGCCGGCCCTGGCGCTGTTGCAGGTGTGTGCGCTGTTCGTGCTGCTGGTGTGGCTGGGGCTGTTCGCCAGCTATGTCCAGGCGATGCGCCAGCGCATGCGGCAACGGCGCTTCGCCCTGCAGGCCCACCAGGACACGCTGCGCGGGATGATGCGCCAACTGGAAGACCTGGTGGCTACCGACGAACTCACCGGGCTGTTCAACCGCCGGCACTTCCTGCGCATGGCGGCGCGAGAGATGAGGGGCGTGCCGCCGGGCCGTTTCCATGGCCTGGCGCTGATCGACCTCGACCACTTCAAGCGCATCAATGACCAGCATGGCCACGCGGCCGGTGACCGGGTGCTGCAGACCTTCGCGGCCGTGGCGCGGGCCTGCCTGCGCGATGGCGATCTCCTGGCCCGCTACGGTGGCGAGGAGTTCGTGCTGCTGTTGCCCGACTGCGATGCCGACCGCCTGACCAGTTGCTGCGAGCGGCTGCGGGAGGCCTTCGCCAGCGCCGAACCGGTGGGGGTGCAGGTGGGGGCGCTGAGCCTGTCTGCCGGGATGACCCTGATCGGCTGCAACGATGACCTGGACGAGGCCCTGCAGCGGGCCGACCAGGCGCTCTACCGGGCCAAGCGCAATGGCCGCAACCGCTGCGATGCGGCATGGGAGATCCAGGGTGCCTGAGCTCGAAGCCGCCGGGCGCCGCTGGAGTGTGGCGCCCGCCAGCAACCTGCTGGATGCCTTGAATGCCGGTGGCTGCCGCGTGCCGTTCAGTTGCCGTGCCGGCAGTTGCCATGCCTGCCTGGTGCGGGTGACCGCCGGCGAGCCAGCCGATGCGCGCCCCGAGGCGCTGGATGCCGAGCGCCGTGAGCAGGGCTGGCGCCTGGCCTGCCAGTGCCTGGTGGTGCAGGACCTGGCGGTGGAGCTGTTCGACCCTCAGCGCGACGGCATCCCGGCCCGGGTCGTGGCCTGTGACTGGCTGGGGGGCGAGGTGCTGCGCCTGCGCCTGGAACCACAACGACCGCTGCGCTACAGCGCCGGCCAGCACCTGCTGCTGTGGACGGGGGAGGGCGTGGCCCGGCCCTACTCGCTGGCCAGCCTGCCGGGGGAGACGCCCTGGCTGGAGTTCCACATCGATTGCCGGGCGCCGGGCGCTTTCTGCGATGCCGCCCGGGCCCTGGTGCCCGGGGACGAGCTGCGCCTCGGCGAGCTGGGCGGCGGGGCGCTGCACTATGACCCGGCCTGGGACACCCGGCCGCTGCTGATGCTGGCCTCCGGCACGGGGTTGGCACCGATCTGGGGCGTGCTGCGGGAGGCGCTGCGCCAGCATCATGCCGGCCCCATCCGGCTCATTCATGTGGCCCATGACGAGGCCGGCCACTACCTGGCGGAGCCCTTGCGTGCGCTGGCCGCCGAGCATGGCAACGTCACGGTCGAGCTGGTCACGGTGGCGCAGCTACAGGCTGTTTTGGCCGAAATCCGGCTTGTGAGCCGGCAAACCGTCGCCCTACTCTGCGGGCGGCCGGAGCGGGTCGAGGCCTTCGCCCGCCGGCTCTACCTCGCGGGCCTGCCCCGCAACCAACTGCTGGCCGACGAATTCCTGAGCCGCTCCGTCTGAGGCGGCCACCGCCGAGGACCCACCATGAGCGAACACATCCACCTGGAACGCGAGCAGGGCCTGCTGACCCTGCGCATGGACCGCGAGGACAAGAAGAACGCCCTGACCCGCGCCATGTATGGCGCCCTGGCCGATGCGCTGGACGCCGCCGACGAGGACCGCAGCGTGCGTGCGGTGCTGATCACCGGCAGCGAGACCTGCTTCACCAGCGGCAACGACGTGGCCGACTTCATCCAGGCGCCGCCGTCCGGGCTGGACAGCGAAGTGTTCCGCTTCATGAAGGCACTGTTCGACTTCAGCAAGCCGGTGGTGGCCGCCGTCAGCGGCCCGGCCGTGGGCATCGGCACCACGCTGCTGCTGCACTGCGACCTGGTCTACGTGGCCCGTGACGCCAGGCTGAAGATGCCCTTCGTCAACCTGGGGCTGTGTCCGGAGTTCGGTTCCAGCCTGATCCTGCCGCGCCTGCTCGGCCACGCCCGTGCGGCGGAACTGCTGCTGCTCGGCGAATCCTTCACCGGTGAGCAGGCCGCCGCCTGGGGCATTGCCAACGAGGCCCTGGCAGACGGCGCCGCGACCCTGGCCCGTGCCCGCGAAAGGGCCCGCCGCTTCGAGGCGCTCGCGCCTTCGGCGGTGGCGGTGAGCAAGCGACTGATGCACGAGCCCGGCCGCGAGGAACTGCGCCGGGTGATCATGGAAGAGGGCGAGCTGTTCGGTCAGCGCTTGCGCACCCCCGAGGCCATCGAGGCGCTGTCGGCGTTCATGCAGCGGCGCACCGCCGATTTTTCAAAGTTCGCCTGAGTGGCCCCGCAGGGTGGGCTTCAGCCCACCCATCCCGTGTCGGCACATGAAAAAAGGCCGCTCGATGAGCGGCCTTTTCACGTACTGCAGATGCCTTACACCAGCGGGTCGCCGACGTGGAGGATCTTCATGGTGTTGGTGCCGCCGACGGTGTGGTAGCTGTCGCCCTTGGTCAGGATGACCCAGTCGCCCTGCTGCACGATGCCGCGCTTGAGCAACTCGTCCACGGCGGCCTGGCTGACCTTGTCCGCCGGCAGTGCGGCCGGGTCGAAGGGGATGGTGGAGACGCCGCGGAACATGGCCACGCGCGCCTGGGTGGTGCGGTGGGGGGAGAAGGCGAAGATCGGCACCGAGGAACGGATGCGCGACATGATCAGCGGGCTGTAGCCGCTTTCGGTCAGGCAGATGATGGCCTTCACGCCCGGGAAGTGGTTGGCGGTGTACATGGTCGCCAGGGCCACGCTCTCGTCGCAGCGGCTGAAGGTGTGGCCCAGGCGGTGGCTGGACTTCTGGCTGGTGGGGTGCTTTTCGGCACCGACGCAGACGCGGGCCATGGCCTGGACCGCCTCCACCGGGTATTCGCCGGCGGCGCTCTCGGCGGAGAGCATGACGGCGTCGGTGTAGTCGAGCACGGCGTTGGCTACGTCGGAGACTTCCGCGCGGGTCGGCATGGGGCTGTGGATCATCGACTCCATCATCTGGGTCGCGGTGATCACGGCTTTGTTGTAGCGGCGGGCATGCAGGATGATCTTTTTCTGGATGCCCACCAGCTCGGCGTCGCCGATCTCCACGCCCAGGTCGCCACGGGCCACCATCACGGCATCGCTGGCGCGGATCAGGCCGTCGAGGGCTTCGTCATCGGCCACGGCTTCGGCGCGCTCGATCTTGGCCACCAGCCAGGCGGTACCACCGGCCTCGTCGCGCAGGCGGCGGGCCAGTTCCATGTCGGCGGCGTCACGGGGGAAGGAGACGGCCAGGTAGTCCAGCTCCATTTCGGCAGCGAGCTTGATGTCGGCCTTGTCCTTGGCGGTCAGGGCCGGGGCGGTGAGGCCACCGCCGCGACGGTTGATGCCCTTGTGGTCGGACAGTGGGCCGCCGATCAGTACGGTGCAGTGCAGTTCGTCGGCGGTGCTGGCGTCGACGCGCATGACCACGCGGCCGTCGTCCAGCAGCAGTTCGTCGCCGACGCCGCAGTCCTTGATCAGGTCCGGGTAGTCGATGCCGACCACCTCCTGGTTGCCGGCGTCACGCGGATGGGTGACGGAGAAGCGGAACTTGTCGCCGACTTCCAGCTCGATGCGCTTGCCGGCGAACTTGGCGATGCGGATCTTCGGGCCTTGCAGGTCGCCGAGCAGGGCGACGAAGCGGCCATGCTTGGCCGCCAGCTCGCGTACCAGGCGGGCGCGTGCCTTGTGTTCGTCGGGGGTGCCGTGGGAGAAGTTCAGGCGGGCGACGTCGATCCCGGCGATGATCAGTTGCTCCAGCACCTCGGGTGAGTTACTGGCCGGGCCGAGGGTGGCGACTATCTTGGTACGGCGGAAGGACATGCGAAGGCTCCAGTTTCAAAGCAGAGCCCGAGGCTACACCGCCCTTCGGCTGTAGTCTCGCTCCATTTCTACTACCCGCGCGGCGGGTGCATGCCGTCACCTCACGCCGGGGTTCAGGGCCATGTCCAGGTGGCGGGCGGCGTGCTCGGCCTGTTCGGCTTCGGGGAATTCGGCCAGCAGGCGACGCAGGTAGCCCACGGCCTTCTGGCGGTCTGCATGGGGATTGGCCGGCGCCAGGTTCATCAGGGCCATCTGGTACAGGGAACGGGCCTTTATATCCGGCTGCACATGGTCGTCGATCAGTGCCAGCGCGTAGAGCTGCTCGGCTTCGCCGACCCGGTCCTTGAGCACGGCGCGGCGTGACAGCAGGGTCATGTCGGGGTCCAGGTCGCGCTGGTAGAGGTCGAGGTCCTGGCTGGGCTTCCAGTCCGCCAGCAGCTCGCGGGCGGTCTTCTGCACCGGCGCTTCGGCCCGTTTCTGAATCATCAGGATGCGCGCCTGGGCATGCTCGGCGGCGTGGGTGCCGGGGAATTCGTTGGTGACCTGATAGAACAGGTTGAGGGCCCGGGTGTCGTCGCGCTGGTCGTTGTAGCGGCTCATGTAGATGAGGCCGATCTGGTAGAGGGCGATGGCGCGGACTTCGGCGGTGAACTGCCGGTCGCGGTAGCCGGTCATGTACAGCGCCTCGGCCTTGGCGCTGGTGCCGTCGCGGATGGCCATGGCGCTGTAGGTGAGCAGGTCGCCCTCTTCCTCCACGGCCGCTGCCATGCGGGCGTTCTTCAGGGCCTTCTGCTCGACCACTTCGTTGGTGGTGATCTGGGCGATGAACAACGGGGTGGTGGGCGCGCACGCGGACAGGGCGAGCAGGCAACTGGCGAGCAGGGCAGGGCGGAGGTGGCGCATGGGGGCTCCAGGGGGGCGCTTGGGCCGGACGGCGGGAGTCTAGCAGCGCCGCCGGGGGCGTCGTTGCGGGGCCATGCAAGTCCCATCGGAGGTTATGCCCGGCCGGCGGAAGGCGTTGCAGAAATCCCCGGGAGCGCCGATATACTCGCCAACGGAGGAGACACCCCAATGCGCACGTTCATCATCCTGGCCCTGCTGGTCGGCCTTGCCGGCTGCACCCGCTGGTCCCTTGACCGGCACCTGAACAACGCCTACGAGGCCTATGACGAAGGCAATTGCGAGGAGGCGATGCTCGAGCTGTCCAAGGCCGAGCGCAGCAGCCGCTCGCGCAGTTACATGCAGCCGGAAATTTCCCTGTTGCGTGGCCAGTGCCTGGAGCGCCAGAGCCTGTTCGTGGATGCGGCGCAGACCTACCATTTCATCATCAACCGCTACCCCAGCAGCGAATACGCCTTCCGCGCCAAGGCTCGTCTCGAGACCCTGGAGCGCATCGGGCAACTGGGCAGTGCGGCCAAACCGAACGCGGCGCCCCTCTGACGGTGGGCGTGGCGGGACAGGGAGAATCCATGCGTCATCTGCTTTTCTGCCTGCTGGCCTGTTCCGGCCTGGCGTCGGCCGAGATCTACCGCTGGACGGATGCCAACGGCCAGGTGCATTTCAGCGAGCAGCCGCGAGAGGGCGCGCAGCAGGTCGAGGTCCGTCCTCCGGCCCTGGACGACGACGCGGCGACCCGGGAGCGTCTGCAACGCGCTGAACAATTCTTCGATGCGCGTCGTCAGGAGAAGGAAGAGGCGCGTCGCAAGGAAGCCCAGGCCCGCAACGAGCGGGCGAGCCAGTGCGTGCAGTTGCGTTCCCAGCTGTCGCAGATCAAGCGCGAAGGCCAGTATTTCAGCGTCGACGCCAAGGGAGAGCGGCAGTACTACAGCGCCGAACAGGTGGACGCCGCTCGTCGCAAACTGACCGATGCGATCAAGGAGCGTTGTGGGCGGTAGTTGGTTTGGGTGCAGTAGTGAGGCCATACTGAACGGCCATCAATAGCGATTCGCCATCATGCGTAGCCAGCGCCATATCGAACGCCATCAACTGCCGTACTACCTGAAGGTGTTCAACCGCATCACCGACAAACCCATGGGTTATCTGGGCAATGTGTCCCTGGATGGCCTGATGCTCGTCAGCCAGTTGCCCATGCTGGTGGGGGCCCGTTTCGACATGCGCCTGAAGATCCCGGCGCATGACGGGCAGATCCGCTTCATCGATTTCTACGCCACGTGCCACTGGAGCCGGGAAGATGTGAACCCCGGCCATTACGATTCGGGCTTTTCGCTGGTGGAGCCGCCGCTGGAGTACGCGGAGCTGGTCGAGGCGCTGCGCTACTACTTCAGCTTCCACCCCTTGGCCGCCTCTGCCTGATCGGGGTGGGGCCTCAGAAGACGCCGGCCTTCTTCCAGGCCAGGTAGCGGCTGACCAGTTCGGGGCCCAGTTCGGAAGGGCGGCAATCCAGGACCGGGACACCGTGGGCGGCCAGCCGCTCGTGCAGGCCGTTACGGGCGTTGAGGTAGCTCACCGTGCCGCAGTAGCCGAGGGCTTCCTCATAGCGCTGCACGGGCGTGTGGCGCAGGGTGTCGAGCACTTCCTCGCGCAGGCTGGCCACCAGCACCCGGTGCTGCCGGCCCAGGCGTTTCACCGCTGTCAGCAATTCCTCGTCGTCCTCATCGCGCAGGTTGGTCACCAGCACCACCAGGGCGCGGCGGCGCTGCTTGGCCAGCAGCGCGTCGATGGCGGTGGCGAAGTCGGCGGGGCGCTGGCTGCTTTCCAGGTCGTACACCGCGTTGAGCAGCACCGAGAGCTGCGCCTGGCCCTTGACCGGTGCCAGGTAGCGATCCGCGCCCGTGCCGGCGAAGGTCGACAGCCCCACCGCGTCGCCCTGGCGCAGGGCCACGTAGCTGAGCAGCAGGCTGGTGTTGAGAGCGTGGTCGAAGTGCGAGAGGTCGCCGTCCTGGCTGCGCATGCGGCGGCCGCAATCGAGCATGAAGACGATCTGCTGGTCGCGTTCGTCCTGGTACTCACGGGCGATCGGCATGCGCTTGCGGGCGGTGGCCTTCCAGTCGATCTGCCGCAGGGTGTCGCCGTCGCGGAATTCCCGCAGCTGGTGGAACTCCAGCCCCAGGCCACGGCGCGGGCGCTGGCGCACGCCGAGCTGGCTGATCCAGTCGTCCACCGCCATCAACTGAGCGCCGTAGAGGCGGGCGAAATCGGGGTAGACGCGGGTTTCGTCGCTCATCTCCAGACGCCGACGATGGCCCCAGAGCCCCAGCGGGCTGGGCAGCTCCAGCTCGCAGCGGGGGAAGACGAAGCGGCCGCGGGCCAGCGGGCGGACACGGTAGCCGAATTCGGTGGTGTTGCCGGGCTGCAGGTCGACTGCCTGGGGCAGGTGCTCGAACTCCATGCCTTCGGGTACGTGGTCGAACACCTTCAGTGCCAGTTCGCGAGCGTAGGGATGGTGCACGATCATGCGCACTTCGCCCCAGCGACCGAGGGACAGGTTGCCGTGCAACTGGCGCTCCAGCCGCGGCGAGGGCAACTGGCGGAGCCAGGTGGCGTCGAGGGCGGCGATGAAGCCAAGGGCGCCGAGCAGGCCCCACCAGATGAGGTGGAGCTGTGCCGGCGTACCGACCTTGAGGGCATCCAGGGTGCCGAGCACGATGCCGAGCGCCAGCAGGACGCCCAGCAGGGCCAGCAGGAGGCGCGATGGCTTCATAGGCGGGGCGCCGGCACCTGGTCGAGCAGTTGCTGGAGGACGTCGTCGACGGAGCGGCCTTCGATGTCCAGTTCGGGCGACAGGCGCACGCGGTGGCGCAGCACGGCCAGGGCGCAGGCCTTGACGTCGTCGGGGAGCACGAAGTCGCCACCGCGCAGCAGGGCGCGGGCACGGCCGCCACGCACGAGGGCGATGGAGGCGCGCGGGCCGGCACCCATGGCCAGGCCCGGCCAGCTACGGGTGGCGCGGGCCAGGCGCACGGCGTAGTCGAGCACCTGGTCGTCGATCGGCAGTTCGCTGGCGATGCGTTGCAGCGCCTGGACGTCCTTGGCCTGCAGCAGGGTGCGCAGGGGCGCCACTTCCAGCATGTCGGCACGGGCGGAGCGGGTCACCTGGCGCACCAGGGCGAGTTCTTCGCCGGCTTCGGGGTAGTCCATGCGCAGCTTGAGCATGAAGCGGTCCAGCTCGGCCTCGGGCAGGGGGTAGGTGCCTTCCTGCTCGATGGGGTTCTGGGTGGCCATCACCAGGAACGGCTGGGGCACGGCCAGGGCGCGGCCTTCTAGGGTGACCTGGCGTTCCTGCATCACTTCCAGCAGGGCGGCCTGGGTCTTGGCGGGGGCGCGGTTGATTTCGTCCGCCAGCAGCAGGTTGGTGAACACCGGGCCCTTGCGCAGTTTGAACTGCTCGCTCTGCATGTCGTAGACGGCGTGGCCGGTGACGTCGCTGGGCATCAGGTCGGGGGTGAACTGGATACGCGAGAACTCACCGCCGAAGCAGCGGGCCAGGGCGCGCACCAGCAGGGTCTTGCCGAGGCCGGGCACGCCTTCCACCAGCACGTGGCCGCCGGCCAGCAGAGCGGTGAGCACGTCGTCGATGACCTGCACCTGGCCGACCACGGCCTTCTGCAGCTCCTGGCGCAGGGCCTGGGCGAGCTGGCTGGCGCGCTGGCGCTGGGAGCTGGCGGCAGTGGGCTGTGCGGGCGCCGGCTGCGGGGCAGGCGCCGGTGCGGCAGCAGCCGGTGCCGCTTGGGCGGGCTGGGGCGTGGCGGTGGCGTCCGAGGTCACGTCGGCGAGGTCCAGGTTGAGGCCTTCGGCTTCGTTGGTGATCGGCTGATCGGGCTTCTGTTCGCTCATAGGGCATTCCTGAGGCTTTGCAGGTGGGCGACCTGGCGGGTGAATTCGGAGGCGCTGAGGCGCTGCTTGGGCAGCGGCCGCATGGCCTGGCTGATGGCGCTGGGAGGCAGGCGGCTGAGGCGGCTGAGCACCTGCCACTGCTCGGCCACGCCGAGGCGTTCGAAACCGGGGTGACGACGACGGGCGCGGCGCAGGATGTCGCCCTGCAGGTGGCGCAGCAGTACCTGGTTGCCGCTGCGGCGCAGGAGGAAGTCGGCACTGGCGCGCAGGTGCTCTTCCAGTTGCCGGCGCGCCCGGTTCGCCGGGGCGATCTGCGGGCCCTGGCGCAGGCCGACGTGCCACAGGCCGAACAGGATCAGCAGGGCGAGGGCGGCCAGGGCTTCGGGGAAGTGGCGGCCGAGCAGGCTGGCCAGGTCGTCGCGGTCGGCGTTGTAGAGCAGCGTGGCGTGGGTGTCCTGGGTCAGGTACCAGAGCAGCCAGGCGTTGTCGTGGTCGGCGATGTTGTCGTTCTGCCAGATCCAGCTGTCGGTGAGCACGGTGACCAGGCCGTTGCCGTAGTTCAGTTGCAGCATGTGCGTGGCCTTGTCGCTGTTGGCCCAGGCGTGGGCGCGGTCCTCGCTGTCGTACAGGTGGAAGCGGGTGTCGAATTCGATGTAGGCCGGCGCGTCTTCGTTCTCCAGGTAGAGCTTGGTCAGCTCGGGGTAGGGCTCCTTGCTGTTCTCGCTGTCCGCTTCGGGCTGCTCGTCCGCGTCCTGTTCGTCGGCAGGGGCTTCGGCTTGCTGGGTCTCTTCGTCGATGCCTGCGTCGACGTCGGCGTCTTCGTTGCTGTCGGCCTCGCTGTCGGCGTCTTCGCTGTCCGTTGCCTGCTCGTCGTCCGCTGCGCTCTCGGACGCATCCTCGTCGACGTCGTCGAGTTCCTCGGCGTCGAACTGCTGGATGCCGAGGCGGTTGAGCAGCAGGTCATCGCTGGTGCCGGTTTCCTCGTCGTAGAGGGCTTCGGCGACGAACAGCAGGTGACCGCCCTTGCTGGCCCATTCCAGGACGCGGTCGGCCTGGGAGGGGGTCATGTTCGTGCGGCTGGCGATCAGCAGCAGGGTGTTGCCGGGGGCGGGCAGGGTGTCCAGCACGCTGAGGTTGTCGGCCCGGCTGGCTTCGATGCCCTGGCGCTTGAGGTAGTACTGGGCGGCCAGGTAATCGTCCTGACGGGCCTCGGGGGCTGCGCCCAGTTCGAGGGTCTCCTCGTAGGGCTCCAGGCGGCCGAGCAGGTAGATGGCGATGAGGCCGATGATCAGGAACGCAAGGGCGCCAAGGATGAACTGGCCGCGACGGCTCATGCGCTGGCCCCCTGGGCGAACAGTCGGCGCCAGCCTTCACAGAGGCCGCGCTTGAGGGTTTCCGGCGGCATCTGGTGGCCGTAGGCGAGGTTCTGCCAGTGGCGGGTCAGTACCTGGGCGAAGCGCCCAAGATCGTCACGCTCCAGGGCTTGAACCAATTGCAGCACCTCGCCTTCGGTGTGGGAGCCTTTGAGGGGCAGGCGGAAGTCGTGCAACAGCCGGCTGAGCAGGGCACGGTAGAGCAGGCCGAGAGCTTCGCGGGGGTGTTCGCTCCAGAGGCGTTCGGCTTCGGCGGCGACATCGTCGGGCAGGCTTTCGGGCGCCACTTCCAGGCCGAACAGTTGGGTGGGGGTATCGCGGCGGATGCGGGCGGGCAGGCCGATCCGGTCGACGAAGGTGGAGAGCCATTCGCGGTAGCGCCAGACCAGCAGCAACACCAGGCTGATGACCAGGGTCCAGAGCAGGACCTCGATGACCTTGGCGAGGAAACCGAGGGATTTCCAGAAGTCCCCCAGGGCCATGAGGCCGCGGATGAAGCCTTCGAGGGCGTCCTTGTCGTCCTGGCTCAGCTCTTCCTGCTTCTTCTCCGGCTTCTCATCCTCGTGCAGGCGCCAGCGGGTGACCGTCTCGCGGTTGGTGAAGGGCGGGGCGTCGAGAATGGCCTTGATGTTGTCCCGGGAGGCGGTGCTGGTGAGGGGCTGGTTGAGCAGGCGGTCGGCCTCGGGGCCCATCGGGTCGATTTTCTCTTCCGGCTTGGCGGCGGCCGTGTCGTCTGCAGCGGCTTTCTCGGGTACCGACTCGGCCGTGGTTTCCTCTGCGACGGCGGGGGCTGAAGGCAGGGTGAAGGCCAGGCCGACGCTCAGGCCCAGCAGCAGGGCATAGGCGACTCCGGTGAGACGCTGGCGCAGGCGGCGGAACACCAGTTCGATGTCCCAGGCTTCCAACTGGGTGCGGCGGTTCAGGTAGAGGGTGAAGCCGCAGGCGACGTAGACCGGCTCCCAGATCACCAGCACCAGGGCATAGAACAGGTTGGACAGGTGCTCGATCCAGACCCAGTCGCCATCCTGGGCTTGCAGCAGCTTCTGCCAGTCCATGTCGATGATCAGTTGCTGGGGCAGCATCAGGTAGAGAAGCGTGATGAAACCGGTGAACAGCGCCCACTCCAAGTGCATGCCGATGATGGTCAGCCAGGTGGCGCCGCCGGCATCGCGCTGACCCAGCACGGTGAGGCGCTGGCTACGGGCGGCGCCGGACAGCCCTTCGAGCTGCATGACCGGCATGTCGAAACTGCGGGTGGGGCTGAAGCGGCGCCAGGTCAGGCTGGCGATGATCTGCCGCTTGGCCAGGGTCGGCCAGGCCTTGAGTGCTTCGCGCAGGGTCGGGGTGTCGCCGAACAGGGCGCGGGAAAGGATGTACAGCGGCAGGCGTTCGAACAGCGGCTTTAGCCACCAGAAGGCGATGAAGGCCCAGGTGGAGTACTTCCACAGCAGCAGGCTGATGACGATGAACACCGGCAGGGTGGTCAGAGCCCAACTGGCCATCAGCAGGCCGGCATGGCGACGGGCCAGCAGGACGCCCAGGTCCATGGCCTCCCAGGCGCTGCGTGGGCGGATGGCGACGGAGGCGTCAGTCAGGCGCATGGCTACCCCGTCCGACGAAGGTGAAATAGCAGCCCACCAGCAGCCACAGGCTGCTGCCGACGACGTACTTCACCAGGGGTGTGGCAAAGGTCATGGAGGACCAGTAGGCCTCGATGAAGGCAGCGATCAGCAACATCAGGATCACCCCGGCCACCAGACGCACGCTGCGGGCGCCGGCCAGGCGCAGGGATTCGGCACGGGTATGGCGACCAGGTGCCAGCAGGGACCAGCCGAGCTGTAACCCGGCGGCGCCGGCGAAGGTGATGGCGGTGAGCTCGAAAGCGCCGTGGCCGATGACGAAGGACCAGAAGGTTTCGCCGTAGCCGGCCTGGGTCAGGTGGCCGGCGATGGCGCCGATCATCAGGCCGTTGAAGAGGATGAAGAACAGGCTGCCGACCCCGAAGAGCAGGCCACCGGCGTAGGTCTGAAAGCCGATGCCGATGTTGTTCATGATGTAGTGGCCGAACATCATCCAGTCGTCGCTGGCGTCGCGCTTGCTGGCGCCGATGCGGTGGGCGTCCGGCTCGTACATCGAATCCATCTCGCTGACCTGTTCCGGCGAGACGACGCTGTAGACCAGGTCGGGGAAGCAGTAGACCAGCACGCCCATGAGAATGAGGGTGCCGTAGAACAGCAGGCTGGAAACGGCGATGCTGCGCCACTGTTCGCGCACCAGGCGCGGGAAGCCGCCGAGGATGAAGCCGAGGATCTGCGCACCCAGGTGGCTGCGGTGGCGGTAGAACTGCTGGTGGCCGCGCATGGCCAGGTGCTGCAGCTGGTCGATCAGGTGGCTGCTGTAGCCGCGCTCCTGGGCGAGGGAGAGCTGCTGGCAGAGGTGGCGGTACTCCGCGGCGAAGGTTTCGCAGTTGGCGGGGTCGGCCTTGCCGCGTTCCAGGGCGTCGAGCTGGGCGGCGAAGCGGTTCCAGCCGGCCTGGTGGCGGTGTTCGAAGAGGCTCTGTTTCATGGGCTTCCCAGTAGGCCGCGGGCAATGCCGTTGAGTGTGGCTTCGGCCTGTTCGGGTGGTGTTTCCAGGGGCGCGGCGAGGATGCCGGCCAGCTCGGCACGGCGGCCGGTGGAGAGGCCGGCCTGGCGCTCGGCGAAGCCGAGGATGGCGCGCTGCTCCTCCAGGCTCAGGGGCACCGGCGAGCGCAGGGGCGTGGCCTCGGGCAGGTTCGGGCGGCTGGCCTTCTCTTCGCGGTAGACCACCAGGGTCCCGGCGGCGATGTCGCCCAGGCGCTTGAAGGCCGGGTTGAGCAGGCTGCTGATCAGCCCGAGGGTGTAGCCGAAGGGCAGCAGGTCGACGAAGCGCAGCAGGTTGCGCACCAGGGAGGAGGCCCAGCCCACCGGGGTGCCGTCGTCATGCACCACGCGCAGGCCCATCACCTGCTTGCCGGGGGAGCGCCCCTGGTTGAGCACCTCGAACAGCACCATGTACCACCAGTTGACCAGGAACAGCAGGATCATCCCCAGGCCGATACCGAACTGGCCGAGCAGGGCAAGGACCACGAACATCACCAGGAGGATGCCGCCACGGATCAGCAGGTCGATGAAGAACGCCAGGGCGCGTGGCAGGAGGCTGGCGGGGCGCAGCAGCAGGTCGATGCCCTCGGGCGTCTCGACACGGTAGCGGGTGTCCAGCGGAGCGGTCAGACCCTGCTCATTTCCGTATGGGCTGTTGTTGCCGGTCGTAGAAGACATGGTCCGACTGCGTGGAGGGGGTGGCCGATGCTAGCGAGCAACGGGGGGGTGAGGCAACCGATCCGCTCAGGCGGACCGGTCCGGGCTACGCGAATTACTGGGGGAACTGCTGGATGCCGAAGATGCGCTGATACAGCAGGGCCACCACCACAAAGCACATGGGCAGCGTCCAGACCAGGCCGACGAACAGCGGCAGGGCGCTGAGCATGACGATCAGGCCGAGCAGGGCGAACAGGCCGAAGCACTTGAACCAGCGTTGGCTGATGGCACGCCGCGACGCTTCCATCGCCTGCCAGGGCGAGAGGCCGCGTTCTACCATCAACGGCATGGCCAAAGCGTAGGCGATGCTGAGGTAGATGCCGGGAATGACCAGCAGCAGGAAGCCCAGGTAGACCATCAGCGGGAGCAGCAGGCTGAGGATGGCCAGGGGGACGAACTTGCCGGTGTGAGCGAAGACTTCGTTGAAGTTCAGCGGCTGGCCGGTCACCTGGCGCATGGCAAGCATATAAAGGCCGGCCATCACCGGTGCGGCGCAGGCACCAGCGATGATGCCGATGACCAACTGGCCGATCATCAGCAGCATGCCATCGCTTGCAACGAGCAGCCCCAGCACCAGGCCGAGGATGAAACTGACGAGCTGGCTGACCACCGAGTAGACCAGAAGGCCGCCGATGATCATGCCTTTCAGGCCCTGGATGCGTTGCCAGCCCTCGCTGATGAGCTCGCCGATGCGGAAGTCATAGCCGCGCGCCAGGGCTTCTTCGATGCTCGGTACATCGACAGCCGGCGGACGCTCCACCAGCTCGCTGCGCGGTGCGGAGTAGGGGTTCTGCTGGATCTCGCTCATGACGCTTCCCTGTGCCTTGGGCCTGGTTGTGGATGGTGGGGGAGTTTCTGGAGTTGCCCGGGCAATTGCAATCGGCTGCTTCACGATTTGGCGATTTGCATGGAAAGGGGGCTGTTAGACTCCTCGCCCATTGCATCCCAGCGCCCGGATTCAAGGAGGCGGCGTGACCCCCAGCATCTTCTGGTACGACTACGAGACCACCGGCATCAACCCGCGTTGCGACCGCGCCATCCAGGTGGCCGGCATCCGCACCGATGAGGCCCTGAACGAAGTCGGCGAGCCGGTGAACCTGTATTGCCGCATCAGTGACGACATCCTGCCTCACCCGGCGGCCTGCCTGGTGACCGGCATCCTGCCGTCGACCCTGCAGGACAAGGGCCTGGACGAGGCGGCCTTCATCCACCAGGTACATGCCGAGTTGTCACGCCCGGGCACCTGCGGCGCGGGCTACAACACCCTGCGCTTCGACGACGAGGTGACCCGCTACAGCTTCTATCGCAACTTCATCGATCCCTACGCCCGGGAATGGCAGGGCGGCAACAGCCGCTGGGACCTGATCGATACCCTGCGCACGGCCTATGCCCTGCGACCGGAAGGCCTCCAGTGGCCCACCGAGGAGGGGCGGGTGACCCTGCGCCTGGAGCGGCTGACCGCCGCCAACGGCATCGATCATGGCCAGGCCCACGACGCGCTGTCCGACGTGCGTGCCACCATCGGCATGGCCCGCCGGGTGCGCGAAGCCCAGCCCAAGCTGTACGACTACCTGTTCCAGTTGCGCAGCAAGCACAAGGTGATGGAGCAGATCCGCCTGATGCAGCCGCTGGTCCACGTATCGGGCCGCTACTCGGCGGAACGACATTTCCTCGCAGTGGTGCTGCCGTTGGCGTGGCACCCGCGCAACCGCAACGCCCTGATCGTCTGCGACCTGCAGGTGGAGGTGTCGCCCCTGCTGGAGCTGGATGCCGAGACCTTGCGCGCGCGCCTCTATACCCGGCGGGATGCCCTGGCTGAAGGCGAGTTGCCGGTCCCGCTGAAGCTGCTGCACATCAACAAGTGCCCCGTCGTGGCCCCGCTTTCCGTATTAAGGCCTGCGGACCGGGAGCGGATTGGCGTCGACCTGGCCGCCTGTCAGGCCAAGGCCGATGAACTGGCACGGCAACAGGCGAACTGGCAGGACAAGTTGGCAGCGGTTTATGCCGAAGAGTCCTTTGCCGGCAGCGAAGATCCCGAGCAGCAACTTTATGACGGCTTCCTCGGGGATCGTGATCGTCGACTGTGCGAACAGGTGCGTAATGCCGACCCGCAACGACTGGCGCGAGAAGTATGGCCATTCGATGATTCGCGCTTGCCGGAATTGCTGTTCCGTTACCGGGCACGAAACTTCCCGGAAACTTTGAGTGCCGAGGAGACGTCGCGCTGGCAGGAGTTCTGTCGGAATCGGCTTATGCATCCCAATTACGGGGCACCCAATACCCTGGCGGCATTCACCGAGGCGCTGCTGGAGTTACGGGCAACTGCGTCACCCGCGCAATTGGCGATTCTCGATGCCTGGAATGCCCACGCCGAAGTAGTGCGCCAGCGATATACGCTGTAGTCCCGCTTTGAACAGGCAATAAAAAACGCCAGCATCCGCTGGCGTTTTTGATGGAGCTGACTGAATCAACCCAGCAGGGTGGCCCAGCTTTCAACGGTCTCGGCGCCCCACTTGGCTTTCCACTCTTTCAGGGTCTTGTGGTTGCCGCCTTTGGTTTCGATGACTTCGCCGGTGTTCGGGTTCTTGTACTGCTTGACCTTGCGGGCACGCTTGACGCCGGTGGCCGGCCTGGCAGCGCGCGGTTGCCTGGCGGTTTTGGCTTCGGGATCGAGCAGGGCAATGATATCGCGCAGGGACTTCTGGTATTCGCCCATCAGGGTGCGGAGTTTGCCTTCGAATTCCAGTTCTTTCTGCAGCTTGTCGTCCTGGGACAGATTCTTCAGGCGCTCCTGGAGTTCTTTGATGGCTTCTTCAGTGGCGCGGTATTCATTGATCAGCGACATGTCGGTGTCCCTTGGTGAATTAGGGGTGAATGATGTGGAAGGGATAATAGTCAGGACACTAAACCAAGTAAACATGTCAGGAAAGTATCAGCCGAATATTTTTTACCAATGAATGCAGGCGGGCCTGTTAGTTGTTCGCACGTAACTGGCATGAACAACTCCCCCGCGAATTGAAGACCCGCGTGCTAATACCCATGCCCCTGGCAGGGGCACGCGGGACGTCGGATGAAGTGTTCGGGCCTGCTGAAGTTTTCACCGCGTGCCGCTAGAATGGCCGCCTTTGCGAAGTATCTGGAGTTTCCCATGCGCACATTTCGTCTGGTGATTGCCTGCCCGGACGGCGTCGGCATTGTCGCCAAGGTGAGTAATTTTCTGGCCACCTATAACGGTTGGATTACCGAGGCAAGTCATCACTCCGACAACCAGAGCGGTTGGTTCTTCATGCGGCATGAAATCCGCGCCGACTCGCTGCCGTTCGACCTGGACGGTTTCCGCCAGGCTTTCGCGCCGATAGCCCGGGAGTTCTCCATGTCCTGGCGAATCACCGATTCAGCGGTGAAGAAGCGCGTGGTGCTGATGGCCAGCCGTGAGTCCCACTGCCTGGCCGACCTGCTGCACCGTTGGCACAGTGGCGAGCTGGATTGCGAGATTCCCTGCGTCATCGCCAACCATGACGACCTGCGCAGCATGGTCGAATGGCACGGCATCCCCTACTTCCACGTACCGGTGGACCCGAAGGACAAGGCCCCGGCCTTCGCCGAGGTGTCCCGCCTGGTCGACGCACACAATGCCGACACCGTGGTCCTGGCGCGCTACATGCAGATCCTCCCGCCGGACCTGTGCCAGCGCTACGCCCACCAGGTGATCAACATCCACCACAGCTTCCTGCCCTCCTTCGTGGGTGCCAAGCCTTACCACCAGGCCTCGCTGCGCGGCGTGAAGCTGATCGGCGCCACCTGCCACTACGTCACCGAGGAGCTGGACGCCGGCCCGATCATCGAACAGGACGTGGTGCGCATCAGCCACCGCGACGACATCGAGGACCTGGTCCGCCTCGGCAAGGACGTGGAGAAGCTGGTGCTGGCCCGTGGCTTGCGCTACCACTTGGAAGACCGCGTGCTTGTGCACGACAACAAGACCGTGGTCTTCGACTGACCCCGCGATTTCGATACAAGGAACGATCCCATGCTCAAGTCCGTCCAGGTTCGTGACTACATGACCCACCATCAGGTGACCTTTAGGCCGGAGACCGACCTGTTCCTGGCCATCGAGCGTCTGCTGGAGCACCGCCTGAGCGGTGCTCCGGTGGTGGACGCCCAGGGCCACCTGCTGGGGATGCTGTCCGAATCCGATTGCCTGCGCGGCATCCTCTCCGGTGCCTACTACGACGCCGTGGGCGGCGTGGTAGGCGGATGCATGCAGTCGCAGCTGGACAGCGTGTCTCCCGAGGAGGATGTGGTCGACGTCTGCCAGCGCCTGTTGCGTGAGCAGCGCGAGGCCTTCCCGGTGGTGGAGCAGGGCGTGCTGGTGGGCGTACTCAGCCGCCGTGATGCCCTGCGGGCGATCAAGGCTTTTGCCCAGCACGACGGCAGCCGTCTGGCCTAGGAAGCTCCGCATGTCCGATCCCCTCGAACGCGCCACCTCCAAGGCTCCGCCCACCCTCGGCGAGGGGTGTGTGCGGCGTTATGACCCCGAGGCGCTGGACGAGGAGGACGGCACCGACTTCCCGGATGCCGAAGCCCTGTGGAAGCAGATCCAGGACGAAGCGGAAGACACGAAAAAGGCGCCTTGAGGCGCCTTTTTCGTACCCGGACGGTTCAGATGCGGAAGCTGTCCACCAGTTGCTTCAGTCGGGCGGCCTGTTGCTCCAGGTCCGCGCAGGCCCGCAGGGTCGCCTGCAGGTTCTCCACGCCTTCCTGGTTGAGCATGTTGATCTCGTTGATGTCCACGTTGAGGGATTCCACCACCGAGGTCTGCTCTTCCGTCGCGGTCGCCACCGACTGGTTCATGCCGTCGATCTCGCCGATGCGCTGGGTCACGCTGGAGAGGCGCTCGCCGGCCTGGTTGGCGATGGTCACGCTCTCCTCGCTGTAGCGCTGGCTCTCGGTCATGGTGTTGACCGCCTCGCGGGCGCCCACCTGCAACTCCTCGATCATCTTCTGGATTTCCTGGGCCGACTCCTGGGTGCGGTGGGCCAGGTTGCGCACCTCGTCGGCCACCACCGCAAAGCCACGCCCGGCTTCGCCTGCGCGAGCGGCCTCGATGGCCGCGTTGAGCGCCAGCAGGTTGGTCTGCTCGGAGATGCCCTTGATCACCTCGAGGATCTGCCCGATGTTCACCGTCTTGGCGTTGAGGGCCTCGATGTTGGCGCAGGAGGTGCTGATCTTCGCCGACAGGTCGCTCATGGCCTTGATGGTCTGCTCCACCACCTGGCGGCCGTCTTCCGACTGATCCTTGGCATTGGAGGCCTGGTGGGAAGCGTCCGCTGCGTTGCGGGCGATCTCCTGGGCCGCCGCGCCCAGCTCATTGATGGCCGCCGCCACGCTGTTGGTGCGCTGCGCCTGCTCGTCGGAGTTGCTCATGGAGGAGTTGGAGGCGTTCAGCACCAGTTGGGCGACCTCGTTGACCTGGCGCGTGGTGGCCGAGACCTCGCGGATCGAGCCGTGGATACGCTCGACGAACTGGTTGAACGCCTGGGCCATTTCGCCGAACTCGTCCTGGGAGTGCACCTCCAGCCGGCGGGTCAGGTCACCCTCGCCCTGGGCGATGTCGCGCATGGCGCGGCCCATGAGCAGCAGCGGTTGCATCAGGAAGCGGATCAGCATGCCCAGCAGGATGATGATGATCACCACCGCGATCACCATGACGATGATGGCCGAGGTGCGGAACTCGTTGAGCATCGAGAAGGCCTGGGCCTTGTCGATGGACAGGCCGATGTACCACTTCACCGTCGGCAGGCCCTTGATGGGGGTGAAGGTGAGGATGCGGGCCTTGCCGTCCAGCTCCGTCTCGGTGAAGTCGGTGCTGATGCGTGGCGCATTGGTCGGGTAGACCTCCGTCAGCTTCTTCATCACCAGGTCCTTGTTGGGGTGGACCAGGATGGTGCTGTCCTCGCTTACCAGGAAGGCGTAGCCCATGCCCTGGAAGTCCAGCGAATTGACGATCTGCTGCAGGGTTTCCAGGCTCAGGTCGCCGCCTACCACGCCCTGGCCGGGCGCCGGCGTGGCGATGGTCATGATCAGCGCCTTGGTCGCCGCGTCGATGTAGGGCTCGGTCAGGGTGGTCGAGCCGGCGGCCACGGCGTCCTTGTACCAGGGGCGCACGCGGGGGTCGTAATCGGCCGGCATCTCTTCGTCCGGGCGCATGGTGAAGGCGCCGTCCTGAGTGCCCAGGTAGGTGAAGGCGAAGGTGGAGGTCAGCGCCTTCTGCTCCAGCAGCTTGGCCACCGCATCCGGCTCGGGGTGCTGGGCAATGTTCTGCGCCAGGTTCTCCACCATCAGAATCCGGCCGGAGAGCCAGTTCTGGATATTGCCGGCGGTGACGTTACCCATTTCCTTCAGGTAACTCTCCAGGTCTTCCCGGATCGTATTCCGTTGCAGGTAGTCGTTGTACAGAGTGAACAGCGAGAACGCCGCGATCACCACCAGCGAGGCGGCGAGCAGGATCTTGTGGCTGAACTTCATATTCTTGGTCATGGCTTCGTGCGTCCGGTTGGGGCGGATACCTGATACGTCGGGTACACGGCTTCTGGTGGCTGCGTCCCTCAGTGTGTCGGTCATTACCCATTAAAGCTTGAGGTTGGCGAAATGCCTGTATGTCGGAGCTTTCCACAGGCATTCAGCGACGCCCCGGCCGGCGAGCAGGCATGAAAAAGGCGCCCGCAGGCGCCTTTCTCGATGAAGCAGATGACTCAGACGAACAGCGTGGTCGCCAGCCAGAACATACCGGCGGAGAGCGCCATCGAGGTGGGCAGGGTCAGTACCCAGGCCATCAGGATGGTGCGCACCGTGCCACCCTGCAGGCCGCTCTTGTTGGCGACCATGGTGCCGGCCACGCCGGAAGACAGCACGTGGGTGGTGGAGACCGGCAGGCTGTAGAGGTTGGCCATGCCGATGGCTGCAGCGGCGGTGATCTGCGCACTCATGCCCTGGGCGTAGGTCATGCCCTGCTTGCCGATCTTCTCGCCCACGGTCAGCACCACGCGCTTCCAGCCGACCATGGTGCCGATGCCCAGGGCCAGGGCCACCGCGATGATCACCCAGAAGGGGGCGTACTCGGTGGTGGCGGTCAGGTCCTTGCGCAGCTTGTCGAGGTCGGCCTTTTCACGGGCCGGCAGGCCGGACAGCTTGCCCACCTTCTTCGCCGTGTCGTCCAGGCAGAGCAGGTAGCGGCGGGTCTCGACGCGCTTCTCCTCGCTCATGTCGGCGTAGCTGCGCACGCCCTTCAGGTTGCCCAGCAGGCCGGCGATGGTCGCTTCGGTCTGCTTCGGATCGCAACGGAACGCTTGCGGCATCTCGCTGCCGTTGCTTTTGCCCAGGGCCAGCATCTCGCCGAGGGTGTCGGTGTGACGCTGGTAGAACTGGCTCAGGTGGGTCGCAGCGTCGCGGGTGCGCTCGATCTGGTAGGTGGTGCTGTTCAGGTCCAGCACGAACTTGGCCGGAACGATGCCGATCAGCACCAGCATGATCAGGCCGATGCCTTTCTGGCCGTCGTTGGAGCCATGCACGAAGCTCACCGCCATGGCCGAGAGCACCAGCACCAGGCGGTTCCAGAACGGCGGATGCTTCTTGTCGTCCAGCTCCTTACGGGTTTCCGGCGTCTTGTGCATCTTCGACAGCGGATACAGCCACTTCAGGCTCAGCAGCACCAGGGCTGCGACCATGAAGCCGGCAGCCGGAGAGAAGATCAGCGACAGGCCGATGTCGATGGCCTTGCCCCAGTTCACGCCCTCGCCCAGGGGCAGGTCGGTGAGCATCGCGTTGGCCAGGCCGACGCCGAGGATGGAACCGATCAGGGTGTGGGAGCTGGACGCCGGGATACCGAAGTACCAGGTGCCCAGGTTCCAGGTGATGGCCGCCGCCAGCAGCGAGAACACCATGGCCAGCCCGTGGCCGGTGTTGACGTTGATGAGCAGCTCCACCGGCAGCAGGTGCACGATGGCGTAGGCCACGCCAACGCCACCCAGCAGCACGCCGAGGAAGTTGAAGATGCCGGAGAGGACCACCGCCCGGTAGGGCGACATGGCTTTGGTGTAGATGACCGTGGCCACCGCATTGGCGGTGTCATGGAAACCGTTGATGAACTCGAAGGACAGGACGAATGCCAGGGCGAGCACCAGGCTCAGCACCAGCCAGGCATCAAGCCCGCTGAAGAGATCGAACATGAAGGTTTTATGACGGCTGGTTAGGGGGCGCGGATTATGCCAGAAAACCGCTTCCCGCCCAGCTCCGGACCGCTGATTGGTCGTATCGTTCCGTGCGTCATGGCAGCGCAGCCCTAGAAACGAGGGCTGCGCAGGCTTTGTTTAAAAATCGTTTCAGTCCGATTGCTTGAGCTCTTTTTCCATCTTCTGGAGCTCGCGCTCGAAAGCCTGGTCCAGGTAGTTGGGGCGTTTGCGCCAGGGCTTGCGTTCGGGGTCCGGCTGGGCGGCGTAGGTGGTGACTTCCCCGCCGTATACATCCTTGTAACGTTTCTCCTGGCGCTCGAGTTCGGCGCGCAGTTCGTCTTTCGTCACGTAGTGATCCGCTTGTGTGCTGTTGAAATGGTCTTGATCCAAGTTCCGGCGATGAAGGGGCGAGTACCCTTTGCAACTTTCGCCAGAAGAGGGAGTGTGCGTGCCATGCACAATCCCGATGCAACCTTGAGGTTGTCTTCGGTGCCTGCCCAGGCCGCATGGTGTCTGCGTTACAGCGAGGTCGCAATGCATTCGGGGAGGCTGGCGAAGTATATAGGCAAACTTGTCGAAAGCTCCAGACTCATGTGAGTAGTTCATGCACTGTCAGGTGTAGGACATGCTGCCGGCGTTATTCAAACGCTGCCGCACATCGCTGCCATGGCAACTTCGTAGTGACGGCGTATCGAACCTGAAAAATAGAGCGCACAACGGCCGCCCAAGTTCAGGTCAATGAACAAGGCGACCGTTTTGCGCGGGGAGTTGCGCTTAAAGCGACTTGATGATGCGCCCGAGGGTTTCCACCGCCTGCTCGCTGCGGGGCGTCCAGGGATGGCCGTAGTTGAGGCGGGCGCAATGCCCGTAGCTGCGGGTCGCCGAGAAGATCGGCCCCGGCGCGATACTGATGCCCTGGGCCAGGGCCAACTGGAACAAGCGCAGCGCATCCACCTGGCGGGGGAATTCCAGCCAGAGGAAGTAACCACCGTCGGGCCGGCTGACCCCGGTCTGCTCCGGCAGGTGCCGGGCCACCGCCGCCAGCATCGCGTTCTGCTGGCTCTCCAGCGCATAGCGCAGGCGCCGCAGGTGGCGGTCGTAGCCGCCGTGCTGCAGGTAGTCGGCAATGGCCGCCTGGGCCGGCACCGAGGCGGAGATGCTGGTCATCAGCTTCAGCCGCTCGATCTCCCCGGCATAGCGCCCTCCCGCCACCCAGCCGACCCGGTAGCCCGGCGCCAGGCTCTTGGAGAACGAACTGCAGTGCATCACCAGGCCCTCGCTGTCGAAGGCCTTCACCGGCTTGGGCGCGTGCTGGCCGAAGTACAGCTCGGCGTACACGTCGTCCTCGATCATCGGCACCTGGTAGCGGGCCAGCAGCCCCGCCAGGTGCTTCTTGCGCTCCTCGGTCAGGCTCGCCCCGAGCGGGTTGTGGAAATTGCTCATGAACCAGCAGGCCTTGATCGGCAGGCTCGCCAGGCTGCGCTCCAGCACCTCCAGGTCGATGCCCTCGCGCGGGTGCACCGGGATTTCCACCGCCTTAAGCTTGAGCCGCTCCAGCACCTGCAGGCTCGCGTAGAACGCCGGTGACTCGATGGCCACCAGGTCGCCCGGCCGGGTCACCACCTGCAGGCAGAGGTTCAGCGCCTCCAGCGCGCCGTTGGTGATCACCAGCTCCTCGATGGGCAGCGGCAGCCCGCCGACCATGTAGCGCAGGGCGATCTGCCGGCGCAGGCCGTGGTTGCCCGGCGTCATGTCGGCCACGGTGGAGCGCGGGTCCATGTCGCGCACCGCATGGGCCATGGAGCGCGCCAGGCGTTGCAGGGGGAACAGGTCCGGGCTGGGGAAGGCCGAGCCGAAGGGCACCGTGTCCGGGTCACGGATCGAACTGAGCACCGAGAACACCAGCTCGCTCACGTCCACCTCGGTGGTGGCCGCCTCGCGGCTGCTCACCTGGGGCTCCTGCAGCGGCCGCTTGACGTGCTGGCAGACGAAGTAGCCGGAGCGCGCGCGGGCCATGATCAGCCCACGGCTCTCCAGCAGGTAGTACGCCTGGAACACCGTGGAGGCACTGACCCCGTAGGTGCGGCTGGCATGCCGCACCGAGGGCACCTTCTGGCCCGGCGCCAGGACGCCGGTGCGGATCAGTTCGGCGATCTCGTCCGCGAATTTCTCGTAGCGCTTCATCTTGTCCTGGGGAAGGTGGGCCGGGGAGGCCCACTCTAAGCGCTGCGTGCGGCTACCGCCACGGCCGTGCTCCATGGCTCAGCGCCTCGGGCTGACGAAGGTGCTGCTGGCGCTGGCCTGGGCATCGCCCTCCACCGCGCGGATACGGAACACCAGCTCGCGGGGGCCGCTGCGGCCATCGTCGTCCACCAGGGCCACCGACACCGGCAGATCGAGGATCTCCCCGGCTTCCACCCTGATCAGCGCCGGCGCCTCCAGCTCCAGGCCCTCGCCCTCGGCCAGCTCCAGGCGGTAGCGCAGGTCCTGCTGGGTCTTATTGATCAGCTTCAGGTTGTAGATGTTCTCGATCTGCCCGGCCGCGTTCTCGCGGAACATGCCCCGGTCCTTGATCACATCCAGCGACACCTCCGAGCGCGTCGCCAGCAACCAGGCGAAAGCCCCGATCATGATCACCAGCGCAGCGGCGTAACCCACCAGGCGCGGGCGCAGCAGGTGCGTGGTGCCGCCTTCCAGCTCGCGTTCCGAGCTGTAGCGCACCAGGCCCTTGGCGTAGCCCATCTTCTCCATCACCGAATCGCAGGCATCAACGCAGGCCGCACAGCCGATGCAGGCGATCTGCAGGCCATCGCGGATGTCGATGCCGGTCGGGCACACCTGCACACACAGCGTGCAGTCGATGCAATCGCCCAGGCCCTGGCTCTTCGGGTCCACCCCCTTCTTGCGCGCCCCGCGCGACTCGCCCCGGGCGGTGTCGTAGGAGATCACCAGGGTGTCCTTGTCGAACATCACGCTCTGAAAGCGCGAATAGGGGCACATGTGGATGCACACCTGCTCCCGCATCCAGCCGGCATTGATGTAGGTGGCCGCGGTGAAGAACACCACCCAGAACAGCGCCACCCCGCCGACTTCCAGCGTCAGCAGGTTCATCGCCAGCTCGCGCACCGGCGTGAAGTAGCCGACGAAGGTCACCGCCGTGGCCAGGCTGATGGCCAGCCACAGACCGTGCTTGGCCACGTTGCGCGCCACCTTCTCCGCACCCCAGGGCGCGGCAGCCAGCTTGATGCGCTGGTTGCGGTCACCCTGGGTGCGCTGCTCCACCCACATGAACATCCAGGTCCAGACGCTCTGCGGACAGGTGTAGCCGCACCACACCCGGCCGGCGAACACCGTGATGAAGAACAGCCCGAAGGCACAGATGATCAGCAACCCCGACAGCAGGATGAAGTCCTGCGGCCAGAAGGTCGCACCGAAGATGTAGAACTTGCTGTCCTCCAGACTCCAGAGCACGGCCTGGCGGCCGTCCCAGTCGAGCCAGAGGGTGCCGAAGAACAACAGGCACAACAGCCCCGCGCCCAACCGGCGCAGGTTGCGGAAACGCCCGGTGAAGCTGCGGGTGTGGATCGGTGCACTGGAGGCATACAGGGACGTGGCAGCGGGGCGACTCGTTGGGTCGACCTCTACCTGCCGGACGGGGATGGTCTCGCTCATGATTCAGGCCTTTTGGGCTATGACGGCGAGGCGGACTATAGGGAGACGCTGATACCGGAAACAGATTCAGGTAATCAGGCAAAAACCATATCAGATGACCCCGCAGCACCCCCTGGCCCTTGAAACCCGTGGTTCCTGGCCGCGCGCGCGAAGGCCCTGCATGGATCGCGGCAATAGGTCGCAGTGCAGATGATCGGACGGCGCGCCTCAGACACAGATGCTCCACCGCAGGCACCCCGTGGGAACGAATTCATTCGCGAAAGCCCCCCCGCACGCCCCACCCGGCATACACCTGTAGGGGCGATTTCAATCGCCCAAGGGCAGCCCTGTTGCCCAAAGGCCCTTCCCGACACCAAGCGGGGCGTAGGGTGGACCGCGCTCCATCGGTCCACCCTGCGGGGCCACGGCAAACGCCATGGGTGGATGGAAAGAGCGCCATCCCCCCTACGCCTGACCGCAGGCAGCACCCCGTGGGAGCGAATTCATTCGCGAAAAACCTCCCGCTCGACCCATCCGGCATACACCTGTAGGGGCGATTTCAATCGCCCAAAGGCAACCCCGTTGCCCCAAAAAGGCCCCTCCCGACACCAAGCGGGGCGTAGGGTGGACCGCGCTCCATCGGTCCACCCTGCGGGGCCACGGCGAACGCCATGGGTGGATGGAAAGAGCGCCATCCCCCCTACGCCTGACCGCAGGCAGCACCCCGTGGGAGCGAATTCATTCGCGAAAGCCCCCCGCACGCCCCACCCGGCATACACCTGTAGGGGCGATTTCAATCGCCCAAGGGCAACCCCGTTGCCCCAAAAAGGCCCCTCCCGATACCGAAAGGGGCCAAGCCCAGGTCAGCGACCGGCAGCCGGGGTACCGGTCATGCCGTCACCTCCGGCTCGCCGGCCATGAAGGACGGCAAATCCCGCCAGGCCACCCACAGCTCCCCTTGCCAGCGCACCACCCCCAGCCGACGCCCGCCGTAGTTCAACACCTCACGGCAGGGCGCCGCGTCCGGCGTGCGGTGGTGGTCATGCAGCGTCGGCACCAGCACCTCGTTCAGCCAGCGGCCCACCTCGCCGTGCTTCGGCTGGCCGAACTGGAACAGCGCCCGGTAGGCACCGATATCGCTGATCACCACCACCTCTTCGTGGAAGTCATCGCTGTAGCCCAGGCAGAGCGTTTGCTGCTCGTGAGGCTCCAGGGCCGGGAGCAGGGGCGCGGCATCGGTCAGGCCGATCAACTGCGCGAAGTCATGGGCAACGAACCAGGGCTGGTTGTCGACCATCACCGCGCGCAGGCGTTGGTGGTGGTGATAGAAAACGAAAGGGGTGAAAGCCTTGTTCATGGCGAATAGTCCTTTGCTGAGTTCATCAGCTGCCACCATTCGCTGTCATTCGAAGGGTGGCAGATCGCGCAGGGTTGACAGACCGGGCAAAGGAGCCGGCAGACCCGAGGGTCTCCCCACGCGATCTGCCATAGAGCTATGCAGTTGGAAAACTGCATGCGAGCAAGAGCCTGCAAGAAACGCTCGCCGTTTCTCGCATGCACCTTGCGGCGCAATCGCGCCTTTGCATCGGGCTGTCAAACCCGGCCACGGGATTTACCGTGGCTCGGGGAGGATAGGGAGGAGGGACTTTGATGGCAAGGGAGGGCGGGGAGTCTTAAGTGGATTTATCCCGCTCTTCGAAATCCTCTCGAAAGGAATTTCAGGCTCAGTTGCGAATATCCAGAGATCGAGAGTCTGGCGTGAAATACCTTGACACTACTAAATCACTATCTTCGATCTCAGGTGTTACTTCGGATGTGGCAAAAATTAATTGGAAGGGGTGTTCATAAGTTGAGCACTCTTCAACAATAATTTTCTGAAGGTTATGGCTTCTGTTTTTCTCCATGCCTCCATCATCAATTCCGTCCAACATCATGAAGCGTGGTAGTCGCATATATTCTAGCTCCATGCTGGTAGTTAGAAGTGCTAGGTGAAATATATGTCTGAGTACTACGGCAGAGCTTTCAGAGAAGTTCCTTGATCCATTTACGTAAACAGAGTTCTCTTCAAAGTCATATCGAATTGATTCGGCATTTATGAACTCAACTTGAAGTGGTAAGTCAAGCTTGAGGAGTCGAATCATATTCTTTTCTACAGTTTTAGCAACTTCGTTTTTTCGGCTCTCTTGAGTTATTTCAAGAGCTTCGATTTTGTTTTTTAGATTGCTTAATTCTGTCTGTAATGCATCGCGTTGTTTTTGAAGGCTTATAATTACTGATGCGAGCTTTTGTTTCTCGTAAGCACGGTTTATTTCCTCGTCTAAGGCGCCAAGCTCTCGACCTGTTTGTTCTAATGCAATTTCGATGTTGCTTGACCAAGTAGAGGATATGCTTTTGTACTCTTTCTCTAGTTTTTTTACTTCTTGAATCGCCAGCGGTAGTTCTTGGTTGATTCTTGCTATTTCATCCTCTTTGGATTTGAGAAGCAGTGAGGATTCCTTGATTTGTATGGCAAGTTCATTCCGCATTCTTAAAATTTGAGCACCATTCTCGTTTTCGAGACTGGATTTACAAAGGTGACATATATGCTCGTTTTCATTCGGAACAATTTCTGTAAGGCAGCCTGGACAGAATTGGAATGACAGTTTTCCTAGGTATTCGCGCGTTGCTTTAGACTCATCAAGACTTTGCATTCTTGATTGTAATTCACTGACAAATAATCTGGAGTCAAGTATCTCTAGCTCTACCTTTGCTAAGCCATCTCGCAGAACTGACTCATATTGCTTTGCCGAGTTCAATCGTTTACGCAACCCTTCAACTACCTTGCTAGCCTCGTTTTCCTCTTTGCGGGAAAGATCTCTTCCAGATTTTAGGCTCTCAAGATGTTCAAAAAGTCGCGCTCGTTTATCCTCTAGTTCCTGGATTAAATTATCTGCATCAATGATATCAGGTGCTTGGCCTGATTTTCCAAGCACATTAAAAATGCCTCGGAGTTCAGATATTTTTTTCTCGAGTTCTTTTTCTATATCTCGTGCTTTTAGTTGTGAATTGTATAGTTCATCAATATAAACGCCGCATAGATATCCGCCAATGGTTTCCCTGGTCAGTGCGCTGTCAAAAGCATCTATCCGGAATATTGGGCTATGTACAGATGGTTGGTCAGCATATAAAACTCTAAGCAGTTGATGCATTGTGAGGTTAGATGCACCAGAGCCTTGTGCTTGAGGCATACCTAAAGAGGCGAAAAGCGTCTGAGTAAAGCTTGTTTTTTGTTCGGAACGCTTGAACGGATATCTCTCCCAGTCACTCGGGCCGGCAGAAATGGCGTTTTCGATTTTTCCCCAATAGAAAGAAATTGGGCGCATAGATTGATCGCTTATTTCGCGCATCAGTGTTACAGGTAACCCGTTGAGCTCAACTTCGACCATGGTAGAGGAACAAGATAGAGCTTGGGGCTTCCAGCGGATGTTTTCGGCGCCTAGAGAGTAGGCTAGTAAATCCATTATTGTTGTTTTGCCAGAGCTGTTCCTGCCGCGTATTACGTTAACTCCATTGTGGAACGTGCAGTCGAAGGCAGTGTGCCCACTTTTTTTTACAACTAATCTGTTGGTCCTTAGTGTCGGCTCAAGGAGTGTCATATCTATGCTCTAGCAGTTCCGTGCGATGTTTGAGTCCATTTATTCCTCTAAGAGGCACCTTGGACAAAGATTTAATGACAAACTCAATCGTTTCTGATTGGGTTTCTAGATAGGACTTGATTTGCTGGGAGATTAGCTCGGGAATTTGGACTTTGCTACGCTTTCTAGCAATTCCGCGCTCGTAGAGTTCTATGTCAATAAGGCCTGAGGCCGCTATATTTCGTAATGCGGATAGTTGAATTTCTGACATGTCTCTAAAGACATGCTTTGCGTTTATTGGGTTGCGGTAGATATTGGATGCGGCTTTGCCTATTTTTCTACCATGGGAAATATCATTTGGAAGTCTTATGTTGCTAATTTCGGAAGGGAATACCAGATAGAAATCACAGAGCCTTAACATGTCTAGCTCTACTTCTGGTAGTGAATCAATTAGTGCAAGCATGCGAAAGACACAATGGTATGCATCAAACGCCGGGTGATAGATTAGCATCTTTATCCCACCGAATGTGGCAATTCCCAGCCAAGAAGAACAATAGTCCGAGTAAATCCTTTACAGTGAATTCGAGGAAGTTTTCGCCTAGCATTGATTTTATGGTTTGAAGTGCTTCGTTGATTTTTGCATCAACTGCATGTCGTTCTCCATTGCTTTCAATTACGGGTGTAACTGTAAGGACGTAGATTGTATGCAGTTCATCAAGTAAGATGGTGAAGATGCGTTGTGCACTTCTTGATGATTGATATTTCATTAGCATTTTTACTGCGGACTCCTTTTCGCGCATCGCAAAATGAAGCATGTCTAGTCGTCCGCTATCTCTCAGTTTTGCCTCAAGCCCTCTTACATCTCCATCTGTGGGGATGGACATGTAATGCGCAAGCTTTTGAGAGAATGAATTATTTGAAGGTTCTCCAATGCCATCTATTTTGAGTTTGGCATAGAGTAAAGCCAGCTCTTCCAATGTAGGAGAGGAGTAATAGTTGTTAGTTGTTTTGAATATGTCTCTGGCGGCATTGTCGCCTTGGACTATATTGCCTGACTGGCTGGTAAACAATTCTGATTACCTATTCTTATGAATGTCACCGCCAGCCATATCACCACCCACATGGTTGCCCTTCTGAGAGGTGAGTGTGTTTCTTGAGTTCTTAGTGGAGCGTTGGCTTATAATTATTTTGAGAGCCCAGCCAGAGCCTAGGCCTGTGATAAATGCGGCTATATGAGTTAGATACTCCATTATCGAATTCCTAGCTGTTTTTTAAGTTCTAAGTCGAGATCGCGCTACGAAGGATAGCGCTTGGCTATCATGACGTAAATAGTCGGTTGCCAGCCCTCACTCTAAGGGCTGGCACACCTTAAGTCCGTGTCGCGAGGCGTGCTTGATACTGGTAAGTGCTTGTCTCCAGTAGTCGATTAGTGATCATCTCTGGAGCTCAGTTGCAGTACAGCTCAGCAAGCCAGCACGGGCTGTTAAGCTCGCACCAAAGTTTGTTGCTCTGCTGAAAAATCCTTTACTAGTGTCGTTCTGATTGAGTTCGATCAAACTCCCTCCCGCGCCTTTACACCGTCGTCCATCCGACGGTTACCCCTCCCATAACCTTCCAGTCTGCCGCTCAGCCCGGCGATCACTACAAAGAAGTCCCATGGAGTTCGCGTTCAGTGATGAGCAGTAGATGATCCGCGCGTTCTCCGAGAGCGTTAGCAGAAGGGCTGCCTGCCCATCGACAGTTTCTGTCTATGCACGACGAACATCTGGCTTACTAGCCACGCCTCTGCCCCTTCCCACCCAACCACGGTGACGCCATTGACTGCCTATTCCTGCCTGCTCGAAACCCCTTCCGTCCCGGTCTACCAGGCGCTGCGCACGGGCTCCGGCCTCAGCGGCAAGACCGATGAAGCAGCGGTGCGCGGGCTGCCCAATACGCTCTTCGCAGTGCAGATTCTTCATCAATCGCAACCCGTGGGAATGGGGCGGGTGATCGGTGATGGCGGGTGCTTTTTCCAGGTCGTCGACATTGCCGTGCTCAAGGCGCACCAGGGCAAGGGGCTGGGCAAACGCATCATGGGCGAGATCCTGAAGTACATCGAAACCCATGTGCCGGAGAGCGGCTATGTCAGCCTCATCGCCGATGGCCAGGCGCAGGACCTCTACGCGCAGTTCGGCTTCGTGCAGACCGCGCCGCGTTCGGTGGGCATGGCCTACCGGCGACCGGAGTTGAAGCGCTGACCGGCGTTACAGCGCTCCAGCCCAAGGTGATCCCTCAGTCAGCTGTTCTGCCAGGTCATTTTCGGCGTTCCGGAAGCGCCATCAACACAGCCGGCAAACGACTCGGTCGCTCCCCGCTGACCCTGGGCTATGCCGGCGTGTACAGCTCGTTCCTGCTGTTCGCCAAGCGCGCCGAGCATAAGTACGGCATTCAGGCCCGCGAGCTGCTGGTGGAGCTGGGCCGACGCGGCACCGTGGGCGGGCAGGAAGACATGATCGAGGACCTGGCCCTGACCCTCTCCCGTCAACGCGGCGTACTCCCCACCTGACGTAGCCCGGGCTTCAGCCCGGGAAGGGCGGTTCGAACACCGCCCTATCTCCGCCGTTCGCTGAGACCTTTCATATCGTCTGCCGATCGATTCTCCCTTCCATGCCTGCCATGTACACAAGGCTCGTGCCTTCGTAATCTCTGGGCTGCTTTTGTGGGGCGATCCGAAGGAGCCGATATGACAAGCATCAAGCTGCCCAGCGGTCGCTCGTGGGATCCAGGCATCGATCCATATGCCTATCAGCGTGCGACGGAGGGTAACCGGGAGCTGATCGAGCGAAGCGACACGTGTGGATGCATCGGCTGTGGAGAAATCTTTGCGCCATCCGAGATCGTGAAATGGTGGGACGGCGGCGAAACGGCCTGTTGTCCTCACTGCTGCATGACCAGCGTGGTCGTGGGATCGGCGTCTGGCCTGCCTATTGATGAGGAGTTTTTATCTATGGCAGGGGGGCATGTGGTGTATTAAGTCGCGCTCCGACCAACACCCTTTTCCCACCACTGATCCGAAACTCATCCCAGCCCCGAACCCAAGCCCTGGAGCGGTTGCCCAACGGACGTATCATCGGCATCCATCCCTCAGCGAGGTACGGCCATGAAGCTCTTCCGTTGTGCGCTGCTGGCCCTGGTGGCGAGCGGTGCGATCCCCGCGCTGGCCGCCGAACCGAGCGGGCAGCAGACCATCCGCGTCATCCCCAAGACCTACGTCAGCCCCGGCGCCAGCGGCAGTGTGGACACCTACGAGCGCAGCGGGCGCTACAACGTCTACGGCGGGCAGCCCGTGCCCCAGGGCACCACGCGCTACAGCACCGGGAGCGGCAGCCAGGTGATCCAGCAGCAGGGCGGGATTCGCCAGAGCACGGAGTACCCCAACGGGGTGATCATCGAGCGGACGCCGGGGCAGGGGAGTTACCAGTACCAGCAGCGCTGACGGAGGCGCTTGCGAGCTGAGAGTTTTCTTTCAGAAAGCGATGAAAGTGGCTGAAGGAATTGACCTTCAGGGATCTATAATGTGCGTCAGTTCGCACAGGCGATCTTCATCCCACTCTTCATCCGGTAGCCTCCCGTGAAAATCCGAACCGCTCTGCTCAAGGCTCTGTTCTTCTGCACCAGCCTGGCCGTCGCCGCCCCCCTCGAAGCCCAGGCGGCCGCCCCGGTCCGTGACCCCGCCCAACTGCAGCTCGCCTCCGGCAGCGCCATGCTGGTTGACCTCGCCACCGGCAAGCTGATCTACGCCAACAACCCCGACCTGGTGGTGCCCATCGCCTCGGTGACCAAGCTGATGACCGCCCTGGTGGTGCTCGAAGCCAAGCAGCCGCTGGACGAGGTCATCAGCATCGACATCAGCCAGACCAGGGAAATGAAGGGCGTCTATTCGCGGGTGCGCGTGGGCAGCCTGGTGAGCCGTCGCGACGTGCTGCTGATGGCGCTGATGTCTTCCGAGAACCGCGCGGCGGCGAGCCTTGCCCACCACTACCCGGGCGGCTACGGCGCCTTCATCGCGGCGATGAACGCCAAGGCCCGCGCCCTGGGCATGAAGCACACCCGCTACGTGGAGCCCACCGGCCTGTCGCTGAACAACGTCTCCACCGCCCGCGACCTGGTCCAGTTGCTGCTGGAAAGCCGCAAGTACCCGCTGCTGAGCCAGATGAGCACCACCAAGGAAAAGACCATCACCTTCGTCAAGCCGCGCTACAGCCTGGGCTTCAGCAACACCAACCACCTGACCCGCAAGAGCGACTGGGACATCGAGCTGACCAAGACCGGCTTCACCGACGAGGCCGGTCACTGCCTGGTGATGCGCACCCGCATGGGCAACCAGCGGGTCGCCATGGTGCTGCTGGACGCCTTCGGCAAGTACACCCACTTCGCCGATGCCACGCGCATGCGCCGCTGGGTCGAGACCGGCAAGGGCGGCCCCATCCCCGAGGCGGCCAAGGCCTATCGCCAGCAGAAGGACGCGGCCCGTCGCCAGCAGATGGTCGCCTCGCCCAACTGAGTCAGGCGCGCCAGTCCTCTTCGCTACGGTCTTCCTTCAGGCCGTAGCGAATGTACAGCCGCACACCCAGGTGCAGGCCCACGGCCAACAGCACCCATCCCCACCCGCCCAGCGACAACCCTTCCATGACGGCCTCCTGACGAAACGGCCTACAGCCTAGCCGGTAGGCGTCGGCAGGGCTACGCGGCACGGGACCGGTGATGGCGGTTTCGGGACGCAATATCTCGAAGCAATCCCCCAGCGCGGCACGCGGAAGACTGGCGGTAGAGTGCGCCCCATCGTCCATTGCGACCTGGAGGCCCCATGAACACCCGTGGATTGCTCGACCAATTGCTCAAGTCCGGCCAGGACCTGCTGCAGAAGAAGGCCGGCGGCAAACCGTCCGGCATCGGCGGCGGCCAGCTCGGCAGCCTGCTCGGTGGCGCGGGCGGTGGTGCCCTGGCTGCCGGCGCGCTGGGCCTGCTGCTGGGCAACAAGAGCGCGCGCAAGCTCGGCGGCAAGGCGCTGACCTACGGCGGGCTCGCCGCTCTGGGTGTGCTGGCCTACAAGGCCTACAGCAACTGGCAGGCCAACCAGCCCACCGCGCCCCAGGGCGAGCCTCGCACCCTCGACCGCCTGCCGGCGCCCCAGGCCGAGCAGCACAGCCAGGCCATCCTCAAGGCCCTGGTGGCGGCGGCCAAGGCCGACGGCCATGTGGACGCCCGCGAGCGCCAACTGATCGAGAGCGAACTGGCCCGCCTGACCGACGACCCCAGCCTGCGTGGCTGGCTGGAAACGGAACTGAACAAGCCGCTGGACCCGGCCGAAGTGGCCCGTGCGGCCACCACCCCGGAGATGGCGGCCGAGATGTACCTGGCCAGCGTGCTGATGGTGGACGAGGAGCACTTCATGGAGCGCGCCTACCTGGACGAACTGGCGCGGCAGATGCGCCTGGAGCCGGGGCTCAAGGCAGAACTGGAAGCCCAGGTGCGGGACGCCCAGGTCAGTTGATATCGGGGCCTGCGGCGATGTGCACCGCTTCGTCTTCGTCATGCAGGAAGGCCCGGTTGCGGCCTTCCCGCTTGGCCCGGTAGAGCGCCTGGTCGGCGCGTTCCATCACCTCTTCCAGGCGTTCCCCGTCACGGGGCCACAGGGCCCCGCCGATGCTGCAGCCGATGCCCAGGGTGCGCCCTTCCAGCAGCATCGGCTCACCCAGCACCTGCAGCGCCCGCTGGGCGACCCGGCTGATGTGGCTCAGGCCGTCGTCCTGCTGCAGCTGCAGCACCATCAGGAACTCATCCCCGCCCAGGCGCGCCACCAGGTCCCCGTCCCGCAGGCAGCCGCGCATCCGCTGGGCGGCCTCGCGCAGCACCAGGTCGCCGACGGCGTGGCCGTGGGTGTCGTTGATCGGTTTGAACCCATCCAGGTCCAGGTAGAGCAGCCCCAGTGCGCCGCCGGCCACGTGGCAGCGTTGCTGCAATCGGGGCAGGTGCTTCTCCAGTGCGGCGCGGTTCGGCAGGCCGGTGAGCGGGTCGTGGTGGGCCTTGTTCTCCAGCAGGCCGAGGGTGAGCTGCTGCTGGGTGAGGCTCTCCACCAGGTGGGCGATGGATTTGCTCAGTGTGCGGATTTCCCGGGTGCCGGTGCCGGAGGGGATGACGGCGATTTCCCCGGCGCTGAGACGGTCCGCTGCGTCGGCGATGTGCTGCAGCGGGCGCGTCACCCGGGCTGCCAGCAGCCAGCCGAGAGCGGCGAAGAAGATCGCCAGCGCGCCGCCCCAGAGGTAGATCTCCCGTTGCAGCGCGTGGGCGGGGGCGAAGGCTTCCTCTTCGGCCTGGCGGGTGACCACGATCCAGCCGAGGCCGGGGTAGTCGCGGTAACCGTGGCTGGGGGCGAAGCCGGTGAGGTAGCGGCGGCCGTCCGGCCAGCGCTGCACGCTCCAGAAGCTCTTGCGCGCGTCGATGCTGGCCAGGGCCGGCAGCTCCAGCTTCTGGCCGATGGCCTCTGCCGGGCCCAGCAGCACGTTGTGGCCGCTGCTGAGGATGAAGAACTCCACCCGGCGGTGCGCCTGCATGGGTTCGATCAGCGCGCGGCGCACCTCGTCGGCCCAGGACCAGGACAGGTGCGAGGCGAGCACGCCGACGGTGCGCCCGTCCGGCCCCTTCACCGGCAGGGCGATGTCGACGAACTTCATGGCCTCCCCGGTGGGGTTGGGCAGCAGCTTGGCCAGCAGCACGGCCTCATGCACGTCACCGATGAAGCGGCCCTGGATGCCGCGCTGGTAGACCGGCCGCTGGGCGATGTTGGCGCCTTCCAGCACGCCGTTGCTGGAGGCCATCACCCGGCCGGCGGGGTCGGTGAAGCCGATCCAGGCGATCTCCGGCAGCTCGTGCTGCAGGCTGTCCAGCAGGGCGCGGACCTGGTGGATGTCCTTGGGCTGGCGCAACGCCTTCAGTTCGCTGATGACCTGCAGCAGGCGGGCGCGGTTGTCCATGTCGCGGTCCAGGCGGTCGACCATCTGGAACGACAGCTCCGCCAGGCCCTGGCCGAATTCCTCGCCCATGCGCTCGACCGAGCGCTGGCCGATCAGCGTGCCGAGCAGCCAGCTCAGGGCACACACCAGCAGGGCGACGGACAGGGCGATGCGGCTACGCAGGCTGTGGGGGCGACGCATGGGGGAGGATCTCCGGGCGAAGACTGCAAGCGAGCCGGCCGTTAAAGGATAGTCCGCTCCGCCTGGGGCCGGCGGCATAAAACCACAGAAACCCCACACACCCTGCACGAAGCCTTCACAGGCGCGGGCGAGGCTGGGCGTCCGATACACGCAAGGAGCCACGCCCCATGTCCCGCCCTGTCCCCCTCCCGCGCCGCCGCTGGTGGAGCCTGTTGTTGTTGCTGGTGCCGATGACCCTCCTGGCCGACGCGGCGCAGCCCGTCCCGGAAGGGCCCTATTTCGTGGTGGAGAACGCCGAGCCCGGCGTCGACGGCCTGCCGCTCAAGGCCACCGAGGTGAAGGCGCGGGTGCTGGGGGTGATTGCCGACGTCAGCGTCACCCAGCACTACCGCAACGAAGGCAACCGGGCGCTGGAGGCGCGCTACGTGTTTCCCGGTTCGACCCAGGCGGCGGTGCACGGCATGACCGTGCGCATCGGCCAGCGGGTGATCGAGGCGCGCATCGAAGAGAAGGGCAAGGCCCGCGAGGACTACGAGGCGGCCAAGGTGGCCGGGCAGACCGCGGCCCTGCTGGAGCAGCAGCGCAGCAACGTGTTCGAGATGAATGTCGCCAACATCCTCCCTGGCGATGTGGTGGACGTGGAGCTGCGCTACACCGAGCTGCTGGTCCCCCGCGATGGGGTCTATTCCTTCGTCTTCCCCACCGTGGTCGGCCCGCGCTACACCGGCCGGCCGGGGGGCGCCGTCGAACCCTGGACGGCCACCGCACACCTGCCGGAAGGTGAGCCTGGAACCGCCGGGTTCAGCCTGGACGTGGACCTGCAGGCCCCGGCGGACATCGCCGAGCTGGCCTCGCCCAGCCACCGCATCCTGCGCCAGGGGCAGAGCGCCCGGCATGTGCGGGTGAGTCTGGACCCGGCCGGTGGCACGGCGGCCAACCGTGACTTCGTGCTGGACTACCGCCTGGGTGGCGAAGGCTTCCAGAGCGGGGTGCTGCTCAGCGAGGGGCCCGAGGAGAACTTCTTCCTGGCCATGGTGGCGCCGCCCCGGCGCGTGCCCAGCGAGGCGGTGGTGCCCCGTGAATACGTGTTCGTGGTGGACATCTCCGGCTCCATGCACGGCTTCCCCCTGGACACCGCCAAGCACCTGCTGCGTCGGCTGATCGGCGGCCTGCGCCCGCAGGACCGCTTCAACGTGCTGTTGTTCTCCGGCAGTGCCAGCCTGCTGGCGCCGCAGTCGATCCCCGCCGATGCCGAGCACATCCAGCAGGCCCTGGGGCTGCTGGACACCCAGATGGGCAGTGGCGGCACCGAGTTGCTGCCGGCCCTGCAGAACGCCCTGGCGATGCCGGCGGAGGCGGGGCGCTCGCGCTCCTTCATCGTCGTCACCGATGGCTTCGTGGACGTGGAAAGCGAGGCCTATGCGCTGGTGCGCGGCAACCTGGGCAAGGCCAACCTGTTCGCTTTCGGCATCGGCAGCTCGGTGAACCGCGAGCTGATCGAGGGCCTGGCCCGCGCTGGCCAGGGCGAACCCTTCGTGGTGCTGGACGCCGCGCAGGCCGATGCTCAGGCCGAGCGCCTGCAGCGGATGATCGAGTCGCCGGTGCTGGTGCGCCCGAAGCTGACCTTCGACGGGCTGGACACCTATGACGTGGAGCCCCTGGAGCTGCCGGACCTGTTCGCCGAGCGGCCGCTGGTGGTGTTCGGCAAGTGGCGCGGCGAGCGCCGGGGCTTCCTCCGCGCACAGGGCCTGACCAGCCGGGGCACCTGGCATGCCGAGGCACCGCTGCTGGCCGAGCAGGCCGTGGAGGGCGGCGCCCTGGCGCACATCTGGGCCCGCCAGCGCATCGCCTCGCTGCTGGACCAGGAGGCCATCGAAGGCGGCTACGCCTACAACTACAGCCAGCAGATCCTCGACCTTGGCCTCAAGTACAGCCTGCTGACGCCCTACACCTCCTTCGTCGCGGTGGATGAGCAGGTGCGCAACCCGGCGCCGCAGGATGCGGCGGAAGTCGACCAGCCGCTGCCCCTGCCCCAGGGCGTCAGCGCCCAGGCCGTGGGCGGCAGCGTCAGCGTCAGCGGGCCGATGGTGCCGGGCACGCCGGAGCCGGCGACCTGGGCCCTGCTGCTGGTGGGCCTGCTGGGCCTGGGATGGGCATTGCGCCGTCAGCGGGGCCAGGCGTGACCCGCGCGCTGCCCGCCTGGGCCTGGCTGGCCCTGCCGACCCTGGCGCTGTGGCCGGTGTGGCGCTGGGCCGCCGCCCGCATGGGCGATGGCTCGGACGACCCCTGGGGCGCGGTGGCGCTGGTGGTGCTGTTGGCCTGCCTGTGGCGTGACCGCCACGCGCTGCTGGCGGCGCCGCGCCTGCCCGGTCTGCTCGCTTCCCTGGGGCTGACGGCAGCCGCGCTGCTGGTGCCGGGCGTGCCGGCCCTGGGGCGCGGGTTGCTGGCCGTGCTGGCGGTGCTGGTGATGGCCTTCGCCCTGCGTCGGCCAGGCCAGCCGCTGCTGGCCTGGCTGGGGCTGGGGGTGCTGGCGCTGCCGATCCTGGCGTCGCTGCAGTTCTTCATCGGCTACCCGCTGCGGGTGATCACCGCCGAGGCCAGCCTCTGGGCCTTGCGCGGGCTGGGCTTCGCCGTCACGCGCCAGGGCAGTGCACTGGAGGTGGGCGGCCAGCTGGTGATGGTCGACGCGCCCTGTTCCGGCGTGCAGATGGCCTGGGCCGCCTACTTCGTGGCCTTCACCGCTGCCGCCTGGCTGCGGGTGGCGGATGCCCGGCTGCTGCGCCGGCTGCCCTGGCTCAGCCTGCTGATCCTCGGGGCCAATGCGCTGCGCAATACGTTGCTGGTGCTGCAGGAGGCCGGGCACTGGCAGGGGCCGGCCTGGCTCCATGAGGGCATCGGGCTGGCGGTGTTCGCCGCGCTCTGCGGGCTGGTGCTGCGTCTGGTGGTGGGGTTGCCGGCCCAGCCGGCGAGCCGGGCGGATGGCCTGCCCGGCGCAGCTCGTCCGTGGCCCTGGGGCGCGCTCTTCGTCGGCCTGGCGGCGTACAGCCTGGTGCTGGGCGCGGGCGGGGAGGGCGCGCGCCCGGCCGCTTTCGTCGAGTGGCCGAGCACCTTCGAGGGGCAAACGTTGCGCCCGCTGGCGCTGACGGCGGTGGAGCGGCGCTTCGCCGAGGACTTCCCCGGTCGGCTGGCGCGCTTCGCCGCCGGCCCGCGCACCCTGGTGCTGCGCCAGGTGCAGGTGCCGACCCGCAAGCTGCACCCGGCGGCGGACTGCTACCGCGCCCTGGGCTTTCGCATCAGCGCCATCGCCCTGCACCGCCGGGCCAGTGGCGAGGGCCTGCAGCGCTGCTTCCTGGCCAGTGCCGCCTCCGGCCGGCTGCGGGTGTGCGAATACATCGAGGACGCCGCCGGACGGAGCTTCAGCGACACTTCCGCCTGGTACTGGTCGGCCCTGGCCGGCACCTCCCCGGGGCCCTGGCGGGCGGTCACCGTGGCCGAGGCGGCGGGCCGGTAAACGGTGGTCGGCGCAGGCTGCCCGAGGCGAAACGACTCGGGTATACTCGCCCGCTTTTCCGAAAGTTTTGCCAGTGAGAGCTTCCCTCCATGGAAATCAACCCGATCCTGAACAGCATCAAGGACCTCTCCGAACGTACCCAGGCCATTCGGGGGTATCTTTGACTACGATCAGAAGCATGATCGTCTCGTCGAAGTAAACCGCGAACTCGAAGACCCCAACGTCTGGAACAACCCCGAATACGCCCAGAACCTGGGCCGCGAACGCGCCATGCTGGCGCAGGTGGTCGAGACCCTCGACGAACTCACCAGCGGCCTGGCCGACTCCAGCGACCTGCTGGACATGGCGGTCGAGGAGAACGACGAAGGCGCCGTGAACGACGTCGCCACCGAAGTCGAGCGCCTGCGCGAGATCCTCGAGAAACTGGAGTTCCGCCGCATGTTCAGCGGCGAGATGGACCCCAACAACGCCTACCTGGACATCCAGGCCGGTTCCGGCGGCACCGAGGCCCAGGACTGGGCCAACATGCTGCTGCGCATGTACCTGCGCTGGGCCGACAAGAACGGTTTCGCCGCCGAGATCGTCGAACTGTCCGAAGGCGAAGTCGCCGGCATCAAGGGCGCCACCGTGCACATCAAGGGCGAATACGCCTTCGGTTGGCTGCGCACCGAGATCGGCGTGCACCGCCTGGTGCGCAAGAGCCCGTTCGACTCCGGCAACCGTCGTCACACCTCGTTCACCGCGGTGTTCGTCTCCCCGGAGATCGACGACAACATCGAGATCGAGATCAACCCGTCCGACCTGCGCATCGACACCTACCGCTCCTCCGGTGCCGGTGGCCAGCACGTGAACACCACCGACTCCGCGGTGCGGATCACCCACGTGCCCACCAACACCGTGGTGGCGTGCCAGAACGAACGCTCCCAGCACGCCAACAAGGACACCGCCATGAAGATGCTGCGGGCCAAGTTGTACGAGCTGGAGATGCAGAAGCGCAACGCCGCCTCCCAGGCCCTGGAGGACACCAAGTCCGACATCGGCTGGGGGCACCAGATCCGCTCCTACGTCCTCGACCAGTCGCGGATCAAGGACCTGCGCACCGGCGTCGAGCGCAGCGACTGCGACAAGGTGCTGGATGGGGATCTGAACGAGTACCTCGAGGCCAGCCTCAAGCAAGGGCTGTAACGCCGCCGCGCCCGGCCAGCCCGCCTCAAGCAGCGGCTGGCCTGCGCCCGCCAGGCTTTGCTGCCGCTGTTATGCAATCCGTTTCCACAGGCAAGAGCGCCTAATCAGGAACCACCGAAGACCATGAGCGACCAACAACCCGACCAGCACGAACTGCAACAGGAAGAGAACAAGCTGATCGCCCAGCGCAAGGAAAAGCTTGCTGCCGTGCGCGAAGCCAAGGCCATCGCCTTCCCGAACGACTTCCGCCGCGACGCCTACTTCGCGGACCTGCAGAAACAGTACGCGGACAAGACCAAGGAAGAGCTGGAAGCTGCAGCCATCCCGGTCAAGGTCGCCGGTCGCATCATGCTCAACCGCGGCTCCTTCATCGTCCTGCAGGACAGCAGCGCTCGCCTGCAGGTCTACGTGAACCGCAAGACCCTGCCGGAAGAGACCCTGGCCGAGATCAAGACCTGGGACCTGGGCGACATCATCGGCGCCGAAGGCACCCTGGCCCGTTCCGGCAAGGGCGACCTGTACGTCGACATGACCAGCGTGCGCCTGCTGACCAAGTCCCTGCGCCCGCTGCCGGACAAGCACCACGGCCTGACCGACACCGAGCAGCGCTACCGCCAGCGCTACGTCGACCTGATCGTCAACGAGGAAACCCGCCACACCTTCCGCGTGCGCTCCCAGGTCATCGCCCACATCCGCCGCTTCCTCAGCGAGCGCGGTTTCCTCGAAGTGGAAACCCCGATGCTGCAGACCATCCCCGGCGGCGCGGCGGCCAAGCCTTTCGAAACGCACCACAACGCCCTGGACATGCCGATGTTCCTGCGCATCGCCCCGGAGCTGTACCTCAAGCGCCTGGTGGTCGGTGGCTTCGAGAAGGTCTTCGAGATCAACCGCAACTTCCGTAACGAAGGCGTCTCGACCCGGCACAACCCCGAGTTCACCATGCTCGAGTTCTACCAGGCCTACGCCGACTACGAAGACAACATGGACCTGACCGAGGAGCTGTTCCGCGAGCTGGCCCAGGCCGTGCTCGGCAGCACCGACGTGCCCTACGGCGACAAGGTCTTCCACTTTGGCGAGCCCTTCGCCCGCCTGTCGGTGTTCGACGCCATCCTCAAGTACAACCCGGACATCACCGCCGCCGACCTCAACGACGTCGAGAAGGCCCGCGCCATCGCCAAGAAGGCCGGCGCCAAGGTCCTCGGCCACGAAGGCCTGGGCAAGCTGCAGGTGATGATTTTCGAGGAGCTGGTGGAGAGCAAGCTGGAGCAGCCGCACTTCATCACCCAGTACCCCTTCGAAGTCTCCCCGCTGGCCCGCCGCAACGACCAGGACCCGAGCGTCACCGACCGCTTCGAGCTGTTCATCGGTGGCCGCGAGATCGCCAACGCCTACTCCGAGCTGAACGACGCTGAAGACCAGGCCGAGCGCTTCATGCTGCAGGTCAAGGAGAAGGACGCCGGTGACGACGAGGCGATGCACTACGACGCCGACTTCGTCAATGCGCTGGAATACGGCATGCCGCCCACCGCCGGCGAGGGCATCGGCATCGACCGCCTGGTGATGCTGCTGACCAACTCCCCGTCGATCCGCGACGTGATCCTGTTCCCCCACATGCGGCCCCAGGCCTGAGTGGGATGAGAGAGCCGCCTTCGGGCGGCTTTTTTGTGGCTGCGTTCTGAATGGGATCAACGGGAGGCAAGCTGATTGACGAGCGCTGCTGGCGACGACTGCGCTCGGCCTCCTGAAGGGGCCTTTGTCCCCGCGCCAACATCCGTCTCAGGAACAGCTTCAAGGTGCGCACCAGATTCGCTTTTCCAAGCGCCGCGACAGCGTCGCGCGCGGCCCCGTCCATAACAGAGGATGGAAGCGCTATGCCTTCTGGAGCTTTTCCAAGCCTGCCCACTTTCCCGTGTATGGCTCTGGATTGCGCGCTGCTCCACACGGCACGACGGGCGGTGTGCCCCGGCCGGGTCTCATCACGTCGAGTACGCAAGTTCTTACCTTGTGGCAGTTGAATCGACCGCTGATTGGTCGAAACTGTCTGACATCCACGTACGCAGCCGAAGGTTCCCGCATCTTGCCCCAGCCGTCCCGTCGTGATAGTGCCGCCCAGGCGGCCAGCGCCCTCGCCGAAAGTGTCCAGTACCAGGGCCGCAAGGCCAGTCGCCACGGCAGCGAGCAGCGCCGCCAGGCCATTCTCGATGCCGCCATGCGCATCATCGTTCGTGACGGCGTGCGGGCCGTGCGCCACCGGGCCGTGGCCGCCGAGGCGGATGTGCCGCTGTCGGCCACCACCTATTACTTCAAGGACATCAACGACCTCATCACCGACACCTTCGCCCAGTTCGTCGAGCGCAGTGCCGAGGCCATGGCTGCGTTCTGGAGCAGCGTCGAAGGGGACCTGCAGGACATGGCCGCCGCCGTGGAGCAGGGCGGTGAGCCTCGCCGGGAGGTGACCGAGCGCATTGTCGAGCTGGCCATCGACTACGTGCGCCGCCAGTTGCTGGAGAACCGCACCCAACTGCTCGCCGAGCAGGCGTTTCGCCAGGAGGCGCTGATCAATGAAGGGTTGCGTGTGCTCGCCGAGGCCCATCGCGGCATCCTTTCCCAGGGGGCTGAGCATTTCTTCCAGGCCCTGGGCACCGAGGAACCCGTCGAAGACGCCAAGGTGTTGACGGCCATCATTCTGCAGATGGAATATCAGGGCCTTGTCGGCGGTGTGGATAAGCTCGACATCAATGAAATGCGAGCCGTGCTGAGGCGCTACCTCCATCTGGTGATGGACCTCTAGCGCGATGGCGCCGAACCCCGCTCCAGGCATCCGCCTCGCGGGGTTTTTAATGAACAAGGAGAAGACGATGAACCCCTGGCGCGTGCTGGTCGCACTGTCCTTCCTGCTGCTGGGAGGCTGCCTGGTCACCCTCCGGGAGCCGATCCCCGCCCACGAGCCGGCCCCCATGCCGCTGCTGGGGGACTGGACGCGCAAGGACGAATGGGGCGAGCGCGCCTACCTGGAGATCAGTCGCTCCGGCTCCAACCTCTACCGTGCCCGCACCTACGAGGGCGGCAAGGACAACCTCGACAGCCTGCATGAGTACGGCTTCACCGTCGCCCACCACGGCCGCCGCTGGTACCTCTCCGCCGGGTTGCCGAAGCAGTGGGGTGCCAACTTCGCCGTGGCCGGCTTCGAGCTGACCGCCGACAACGAGCTGGTGGTCTACAACCTCGACGTGGAGCGCCTGCGCCAGGAAGTGGAGCGCGGCACCTTCAAGGGGGCGGCGGTGGAGATGCCCGAGGGAGACGGCGTACTGCTGGACGTGCCTTGGGCCACCCTGCAGGCCTGGCTGGACGACCCGGCCAACTCCGACGTGTTCATCGAGGCGGCGCGCTACCAGCGGGCCGGGGCGGAATGACCATGAGCCGGCGCAAGGTCCCCGACGACTACCAGAACACCGTCCGCAGCCTGTCCGACCGTATCGTCCTGGCGCAGACGCCGATCCGTGTGCTGGATGCCATCAAGTGGGACGACAGCGTTCGCCAGGGCTTCCTCAAGCACAAGGGCAAGGCCATGCCCGAGGTGGACCGTGCCTACTACGAGAGCCGGCCGCTGGCCTTCGAGCCGGTGGCCAAGAAGCTCGAATTCCAGAACATCGAGCGCGACATCACCCGCCAGCTCGGCCAGTTCAACCCGGTGGGGCAGATCATGCGGCGCATGTGCAAGGAGTACCGGATGGTCATCCGCATGCTCGAAGCACGCGGCACGCCGGACTTCGGCCTGATCTCCCAGGAGCTTTACGGTGCCGCTTCCGACGCCTTCCACGCCGGTGACCCGACCCTGTCCGACCTGGGGCTGATGCTTTCGGACTACCTGAACAAGATCGACGACCGTGGCGACCTGAAGGACGAGCCCAAGACCCTCACCGCCAAGGACGCCGTCGGCCTGCTGCAGAGCCGCCTCTCGGCAGTGTTCGGCGACGAGACCATTCGCGTGCTGGAGTCCGACGGCATCGTCGCCGACGCAGCGGCCGGCGCCGACTACATCAAGATCCGCAGCGACGCGCTGTTCAATGAGCGGGATGTGCGCGCGCTGGAAGTCCACGAAGGGTTGGTGCACGTCGGCACCACCCTCAATGGCCAGAACCAGCCGGTATGCACCTTCCTCGCCAAGGGGCCGCCGTCCTCCACCGTGACCCAGGAAGGCCTGGCGATCCTCATGGAGGTGATCGCCTTCGCCTCTTATCCCACGCGCCTGCGCAAGCTCACCAACCGTACCCGCGCCATCCACATGGCGGAGGAGGGCGCGGACTTCCTCGAGGTCTACCAGTTCTACCGCGAGCAGGGTTATGGCATGGGCGAGAGCTACGGCAGCGCCAGCCGCGTGTTCCGGGGCTCGTCGCCGGACGGGCTGCCCTTCACCAAGGACCTGTCCTACCTGAAGGGCTTCATCATGATCTACAACTACATCCAGCTCGCCGTGCGCAAGGGCAAGCTGGAGCAGATCCCGCTGCTGTTCTGCGGCAAGACCACCCTGGAAGACATGCGCACCCTGCGCCAGTTGGTGGACGAGGGCCTGGTGGTACCGCCGAAGTACCTGCCGCCGCAGTTCCGCGACCTCAACGCGCTGTCCGCGTGGATGTGCTTCTCCAACTTCCTCAACCACCTGAGCCTGGACCGCATCGAGGCGGACTACGCCAATATCCTCTGATGCTGCGGCGCTCGGTCCCGAGGTGTCGAACCACGGCCTGACCGGCGCTCGCGATTGATCCCCAGTCACCTCCAAGGGAGCCCTGCATGGCCAGCCACCAGCTCGAATACGACATCCTCGGCGCCTCGGCGCAGACCGTGGAGATCATCCTCGACCCCGGTGAAACGGTGATCGCCGAGGCCGGCGCCATGAACTACATGACCGAAGGCATCCGCTTCGAAGCCCGCATGGGCGACGGCAGTGCCAACGGCCTGCTCGGCAAGCTGTGGGGCGCCGGCAAGCGCATGCTCACTGGCGAGTCGCTGTTCATGACCCACTTCACCAACGAAGGTCAGGGCAAGCAGCGCGTCGGTTTCGCCGCGCCCTACCCGGGCACCGTGGTGCCGGTGGACCTGGCTCAGGTCGGCGGCCAACTGATCTGCCAGAAGGACGCCTTCCTCTGCGCCGCCCACGGCACGCGCATCGGCATCGCCTTCAACAAGCGCCTGGGGGCGGGATTCTTCGGCGGTGAAGGCTTCATCCTGCAGAAGCTGGAGGGCGATGGACTGGCCTTCGTGCATGCCGGCGGCACGGTGATCCGCAAGGAGTTGAACAACGAGACCCTGCGCCTGGACACCGGCTGCCTGGTGGCCTTCACCCAGGGCATCGATTACGACATCGGGCTGGCCGGCGGACTGAAGAGCATGCTCTTCGGTGGCGAGGGCATCCTCCTGGCCACCCTGCGCGGCACCGGTACGGTGTGGATTCAGAGCCTGCCCTTCTCGCGGCTGGCCGAGCGCATCTATGAAGCCACCTACAAGGCGCGCGAGGAAACCCGCGCCGGCGGCAAGTGAGGCGCCTCGTCCCGCTGCTGCTCCTGCTGCTGCAGGGCTGCAGCGGGCTGCTGTTCTACCCCGAGCGCGAGCTGCCGTTCACCCCCGAGCGGGTTGGCTTGGCCTACCGCGACGTGCAACTGGTGACCGACGATGGCCTGCGCCTGCACGGCTGGTGGCTGCCGGTGGCGCCGGGCAAAGCGGTCAAGGGCACCGTACTGCACCTGCACGGCAACGGCGGCAACCTCGCCAGCCATCTTGGCGGCAGTTGGTGGCTGCCCGAGCAGGGCTACCAGGTGCTGATGCTGGACTATCGCGGCTACGGCCACTCCGAAGGCAAGCCGGCCCTGCCGGATGTGTTCCTCGACCTGGACGCCGCCTTCGACTGGCTCGACCGTGCGCCCGAAGCCCAGGGCCAGCCGCGCATCGTCCTCGGGCAGAGCCTGGGCGGCGCCCTGGCGCTGCGCTACCTGGCCGAGCACCCCGAGCGCCGGGCCGGCGTCCGGGCGCTGGTATTGGACGGCGTGCCGGCCAGCTACCGTGACGTGGCTCAATTCACCCTCGGCAACGCCTGGTTAACCTGGCCGCTGCAGGTGCCGCTGTCCTGGCTGGTGCCGGATGGCGACAGCGCAATCGGCGCCATCGGCCGCCTGCAGGGGCTGCCGATGCTGATCTACCAGAGCATCGACGATCCGGTGGTGCCCCTTTCCAATGGCGTGCGCTTGTATCAAGCTGCGCCCCCGCCACGGGTGTTCCAGCCGACCCGGGGCGGCCATGTGCAGACCTTTGCCGACCCCACCTGGCGCGAAGTGATGCTGCGTTACCTCGACGACCCCAAGGGGTTCGTCGGGTTGCGACGGCTGGCTGAAGTCCCGAATACAGAGAGTCCCCAATGAGCGAACGCAACCCCATTCCGCTGATCCTCACCGGCGTCGGCACCATCATCGGCACCGTGATGGTCCTCTGGTACTACGGCTACCTGCACTTCGCCAAACCCGAGGATGCATTGCTGCTGTCCGACTTCACCATGCTCAAGACCATCCCCGGCGAGGACTACAAGGTCTCGCTGCAGCCGGCCAACCAGGTCGCGCAGTGCATCGATGGCGTGCTGGTGCTGTTCGACACCCAGCAGAAGGGCCTGACCGGCGTGCTGGTGAACAACAAGAAGCAGGCCGTGCGCTGCATGGGCCAGGAAACCCCGCAGGAAATCCGCTGAGACCGCTGATGAAAATCACCGTCTGGCAGGGTGACATCACCACCCTCGATGTGGACGCCATCGTCAACGCCGCCAACTCCTCCCTGCTGGGCGGGGGTGGCGTCGATGGTGCGATCCACCGTGCGGCGGGGCCGGAGCTGGTGGCCCGCTGCCGGATCATCGGTGGTTGCCCCACGGGCGAGGCGCGCATCACACCGGGCTACCGCCTGCCGGCGCGCTTCGTGATCCACACCGTCGGGCCGGTCTGGCGCGGCGGTGATCAGGGCGAGCCCGAACTGCTCGTCCGCTGTTACCGCAACAGCCTGGCGCTGGCCGAGGCGCAAGGGCTGGCGCGCATCGCCTTCCCGGCCATCAGTTGCGGCATCTACGGCTACCCGTTGGAGGCCGCCGCCGCCGTGGCCGTCCACGAACTGCGCCAAGCGCGCCCCGCCGGCAGCAGCCTGGACGAGGTGCTGCTGGTGGCTTTCGCCGACGACATGGCCCGCGTCTACCGCAACGCCCTCGCCTGATCTGGCGGCTTTTGTAGGGTGGGTCGGGCGGCGTTCCGCTTCAGCCCACCGCTTTTCAGTGGCTTGAAGCACCAGAATGACCCGGCGCCATTCCGGGCCCGCTGTTTCTATGGAGCCACTGCTCCCCGGGTGAAGCCCGGGCTACGTGAGCTGCGCCGCAGCCGGGCGATGCCGCTCCTCTACTTCACGCCGCGCAACAGCCGCAGGCCGTTGAACACCACCAGCAGGCTCGCGCCCATGTCGGCGAACACCGCCATCCACAGGGTGCCTTCGCCCATCAGCGTGAGTACCAGGAACACCGCCTTGATGCCCAGGGCGAGGGCGATGTTCTGCACCAGCACCGACCAGGTCCGGCGCGACAGGCGGATGAACTGCGGCAGCTTGCGCAGGTCGTCGTCCATCAGCGCCACGCCGGCAGTCTCGATGGCGGTGTCGGTGCCCGCCGCGCCCATGGCGAAACCGATGTCGGCACGGGCCAGGGCCGGTGCGTCGTTGATGCCGTCGCCGACCATGCCGACCCGCTTGCCGCCGGCCTGGCACTCGCGAATCGCCGCCAGCTTGTCTTCCGGCAGCAGGTTGCCGCGCGCCTCGTCGATGCCCACCTGGGCAGCGATGGCCGCAGCGGTGTGGGGGTTGTCGCCGGTCAGCATCAGGGTGCGCACCCCCAGTTGGTGCAGTTCGGCCACCGCTTCACGGCTGGTCTCGCGCACGCTGTCGGCCACGGCGAAGAGCGCCAGCGGGCCCTGTTCGTCGAGCAGCACGATCACCGTCTTGCCCTGGCGTTCCAGCACATCCAGGCGCGCCTCCAGTTCGGGTGAGCACAGGCCCAGCTCCTCCACCAGGCGGTGGTTGCCCAGGTGGCAGGTGTGACCGGCGACCTGGCCGCGCACGCCGCGGCCGGGCAGGGCGGCTTGCTCGTCCACCTCCAGCAGGGCGACGCCGTCGGCCTCGGCAGCGCGGGCGATGGCCTGGGACACCGGGTGGTCCGAGCGGGCGGCCAGGCTGGCCGCCAATTGGCGCGGGTCGTGGCCCGGCAGGTCGCGCAGGCGTTCGTGGTCGGTCTGGGTCGGCTGGCCGTGGGTCAGGGTGCCGGTCTTGTCGAGGGCGACCCAGGCGAGCTGGCGGCCCATTTCCAGGAACACCCCACCCTTGACCAGCACCCCGCTGCGCGCTGCGGCGGCGAGCCCGCTGACCAGGGTGACCGGCGTGGAGATCACCAGGGCGCAGGGGCAGGCGATCACCAGCAGCACCAGGGCGCGGTAGATCCAGTCCAGCCACAGCCCGCCCAGCAGCAGCGGCGGCACCACAGCAGTGGCGACGGCGATGAGGAACACCACCGGGGTGTAGACGCGGGAGAAGGCGTCGACGAAGCGCTGGGTCGGCGCCCGCGCGCCCTGGGCTTCCTCCACGGCGTGGATGATGCGCGCCAGGGTGCTGTCGCCCGCCGCGTGGGTGACGCTGTATTCCAGCTCGCCCTCGCCGTTGATGCTGCCGGCGAACAGGCTATCGCCCGGCTCCTTCTCCACCGGCAGGCTCTCGCCGGTGATGGGCGCCTGGTTGACGCTGGAGCGGCCGCGCAGCACTTCGCCGTCCAGGGCGATGCGTTCACCGGGGCGTACCCGCACTCGCGCACCGACTTCCACCTCGCGCGAAGAGAGCGCCTGCCAGGTGCCGTCCCGCCACACGGTGGCCTGTTCCGGCGCCAGGTCCAGCAGGCCGCGGATGGCGTTGCGCGCCCGTTCCAGGGAGCGCGCCTCGATCTGCTCGGCGATGGCGAACAGCACGCTGACCATGGCCGCTTCCGGCCACTGGCCGATCAGCATGGCGCCGGTGACGGCGATGCTCATCAGCGCGTTGATGTTGAGGTTGAGGTTCTTCAGCGCGATCCAGCCCTTGCGGTAGGTGGGCAGGCCGGCGGTGAGAATGGCCAGCACTGCCAGCCCGGCTTCCAGCCAGCCCGGGCCGATGGAGAACCACTCGCAGGCTTCGGCCGCCAGGGCGGCGACGCCGGCCAGGGCCAGCGGCCACCAGGGCTTGCGGCGCTCGGCCGGTGCCGGCTCGCCAGCCTCCAGGGGTTCGGCCTGCATGCCGAGCTGAGCCACCAGTCGCTGCAGCGGCGCCAGGTCGACGAAGCGGTGGCGGACCTTGAGCACTCGCTGCATCAGGTTGAATTCCAGGGCCTCGATGGCCGGGACCTTGCCCAGGGCATCGCGCAGCAGGCGCTCCTCGGTGGGGCAGTCCATCGCCTCGATGCGCAGGCTGCTCCAGCGTGCTTCGCCGAGGGTGGCGTCCGGGGCGTGCAGCGCCGGCGCGGGGCCCGCAGGCTGATGGTCGTGGTCGTGGTCGTGGTCGTGGTCGTGATGGTCGTAGGCTGTCTTCGGCCTGGCTGTGGCCGCACGTCCGTGGTTGTGGTTGCAGCAATTGTCCTGGCTCATGGCGGACTCCATTGACGGTACGGGCGTCATTGCACACCCTGTAGCAACTACAGAGTCAAGGAGTGCTGTTCATGAAGATCGGTGAACTGGCCCGGCTGACCGAATGCCCGGTGGAAACCATCCGCTACTACGAGCGTGAGGGCCTGCTGCCCGAGCCCGCGCGCAGCGAGGGCAACTACCGCCTCTATACCCAGGCCCATGTGGAGCGCCTGGCGTTCATCCGCCATTGCCGCTCGCTGGACATGACCCAGCAGGAGATCCGCGAGCTGCTGCGCCTGCGGGACAACCCCGAGGCCGATTGCGCGGTGGCGAACCGGCTGATCGACGAGCACATCCACCACGTCGAGGTACGCATCGCCGAGCTGCGCGCCCTGCAGGACCAATTGCGGGATTTGCGCGCCCAGTGCCAGGGCGCCGGCAGCAGCGAGTCGTGCGGCATCCTGCGGGAGCTGGAGCAGCCGGCACCGCCCAGCGTGGTGTCCGAAGCCTGCGCCGAGGCGGGGCACCTGCATGTGCCGGGGGTGCATGGGCGGCATTGAGTGAAGGCCGTTGCATGAAGAAGCCCGCCATCAGGCGGGCTTCTTCATGGGCGCGGTGTCTTCAGAGGGCGCGGGGCGTGACCGGGCCGGGGCCGTTGGCGATGGTCACCTCGACCCGGCGGTTCAGCGCGCGGGAGGAGGGCGAGTCATTGCTGGCCACCGGGTAGTCCTTGCCGAAGCCGTGGGTGGTGACGCGGCTCGGGTTCACGCCCATGGCCACCAGCGCGCGGCGCACGGAGTCGGCGCGGGCCTGGGACAGTCGCAGGTTGTGGTCGACGGTGCCGGTGTTGTCGGTGAAGCCTTCGATCACCACCTGGCGGTCCGGGTTCTGGGTCAGGTAGGTGCCCAACTGGCGCACGCTCTGCATGCCGTTGGGGGTCAGTTCGGCGCGGTCCACTTCGAACAGCACGTCGCCCAGGGTCACCACCTGGCCACGGTCGGTCTGCTTGGCCTTGAGCTGGTTGAGCAGCACGTCCACCTGCTGGTTGCGGGCGTCCAGTTGGGCCTGGGTGCGTTGTGCCGGCGCCTTGGCCAGGGCCTCTTCGGCGGCCTTCTGCTTGATGGTCTGGCGGGCCAGTTCGATGCGCTGGTTGGTCAGGTAGGCCAGGTGATCGACCTGCACTGGCTCCTGCTTGTCGGCGTAGGCCTGCTCGGCACGGCTGAGCATGTCGCCGGCTTCCTTGGTTTCGAGGGCGGCCAGGCTGTTGGCCTGGGGCTCGGCCTGCAGTTGGGAATAGTTGCTGCGGGCCTGGTCCAGGTTCGGGTTCGGCTTGGAGGCGCAGGCCACCAGGGCCAGGCTCAGCACGGAAAGGGCGGAAACGCTGATCAGCTTGTTCATGGGGATCATCCTTATCTGGGTTCGGAGGCCGGGGTTCAGTGCACCAGGATCGGGGTGCGCGAGCCCTCTTCACGGATCTGCTGGACACCCTGGTGGGCGTCGTCCAGCACCTTCTCGGCCTTCACTGCCAGCGCCTTGCGCTCGGCCACGCGGGCATCCCACTCGGCCTGCTCGGCAATGCGGCGGGCCTCGTCGTAACGCTCGTCGCGCATCAGGCGCTCGGCCTGGTCGAGCTTGTCCTGGGCGGTCTTCATTTCAACCGGGGCGTACTGCGGAGCGCCGGCATCGACCGCGCTCTTGACCACGGTGTTGGTGACGGCGAACTGTTCGGTCGGCGGGTTGCCGGTGCAGCCGGCGAGCAGGGCGGTAGCGCCCAGGGCCAGCACGGCCATCACTGTTCTCGGATTCGCTACAGCAGCACGCTTTTTCATCATGTTCAGCTCCATTGGTGACCTCGGCCCGGTGGGGCCTCATGGCTACTTTCCTGCCAGATGCGCGCCAATGAATACCTATTGGCGCCGGATAGCCGCTTTTAGGCGGCGTTTTCCGAATGACCTGGCTTATGGGGTGTGACTGGCTGCCTGTCGAAAATGTTCAAGAAAATTTACGAGGCAGGGTCACAGCCCTTGACCGCAGCGAGCCGGAGCGCAGGTGCCGCGTGGTAGGGCGGCGGTCTTGCCAGTGCTGCCTGGCGTGGGCACTCTGGAGCCTCCTTGCCCTTTACCGGAGAGGCCTGCCATGGCGGAGATCGACCCGCGCCTGCGTGAAGACGTCCACCTGCTCGGCGAACTGCTGGGTGACACCATCCGTGACCAGTGGGGCGATGCCTTCCTGGAGAAGATCGAGCGCATCCGCAAGGGCGCCAAGGCCGCGCGCCAGGGCGTGGCAGAAGGGCGCCAGCGGCTGGAGGCGTCCTTCGCCGACCTCACCACCGATGAACTGCTGCCGGTGGCCCGTGCCTTCAACCAGTTCCTCAACCTGGCCAACATCGCCGAGCAGTACCACCGGGTACGCCGCCAGGCACCGGGTGAGCCGCTGGCGTTCGAGCAGCGCGTGTTGCCGGAACTGCTGCAGCGCCTGCGTCAGGCCGGCCACGCCCCCGATGCGCTGGCCCGCCAGGTGGCGACGCTGGACATCGAGCTGGTGCTCACTGCCCACCCCACCGAGGTGGCGCGGCGGACGCTGATCCAGAAGTACGACGCCATGGCAGCGCAACTGGCCCGTCTGGACCATGACGACCTCACCGATGCGGAGCGCGAGTCCGTGCACCTGGCGTTGCGCCGGCTGATCGCCGAGGCCTGGCACACCGACGAGATCCGCCGCCAGCGGCCGACCCCCGTGGACGAGGCCAAATGGGGCTTCGCGGTGATCGAGCACTCCCTCTGGCAGGCGCTGCCCAACGTGCTGCGCAAGGCCGACCAGGCGCTGTTCTCCGCCACCGGCGAGCACCTGCCCCTGCGCGCCGCGCCCGTGCGCTTCGCCTCGTGGATGGGCGGCGACCGCGACGGCAACCCCAACGTCACCGCAGCAGTCACCCGCCAGGTGCTCCTGCTGGCCCGCTGGATGGCGGCCGACCTGTACCTGCGGGACGTCGATCACCTGGCAGCCGAGCTGTCCATGCAGCGCGCCAGCGATGAATTGCTGGCGCGCGTCGGCGGCGAACAGGCCGAGCCCTATCGCGCCTTGCTCAAGCAACTGCGCGAGCGCCTGCGCGCCACCCGTGCCTGGGCCCAGGCCGCGCTGGACGGCGAGCGGTTGCCCGGCACCGACGTGCTGCAGGACAACGAGGACCTGCTGCAACCGCTGGAACTCTGCCACCGCTCGCTGCATGCCTGCGGCATGGGGGTGATCGCCGACGGCGCGCTGCTGGATTGCCTGCGCCGTGCGGCCACCTTCGGCCTGTTCCTGGTGCGCCTGGACGTGCGCCAGGACTCGGCCCGCCACCGCGCCGCCCTGGCGGAGATCACCGACTACCTGGGGCTGGGCGACTACAGCCAGTGGGACGAGGACACGCGCCTGGCCTTCCTCCAGCGCGAGCTGGCCAATCCGCGCCCGCTGCTGCCGCCCCATCACCAGCCCGGCGAGGACACTGCCGAGGTGCTCGCCACCTGCCGTGTGGTGGCCCAGGCGCCGGCGGCGTCCCTCGGCTCCTACGTGATCTCCATGGCGGGGGCACCTTCGGACGTGCTCGCCGTGCAACTGCTGCTGAAGGAGGCCGGGCTGCAACGGCCGATCCGCGTGGTCCCGCTGTTCGAGACCCTGGCGGACCTGGACAACGCCGCACCGACCATCGACCGGCTGCTGGGCCTGGCGGACTACCGCGCGCGTCTCTGCGGCCCGCAGGAAGTGATGATCGGCTACTCCGATTCGGCCAAGGACGCTGGCACCACCGCCGCCGCCTGGGCCCAGTACCGTGCCCAGGAAGCGCTGGTACAGGTGTGCGCCCGGCATGGCGTCGAACTGCTGCTGTTCCATGGCCGGGGCGGCACGGTGGGGCGCGGCGGCGGTCCGGCCCATGCGGCCATCCTGTCGCAGCCGCCGGGTTCGGTGGCGGGGCGTTTCCGCACCACCGAGCAGGGCGAGATGATCCGCTTCAAATTCGGCCTGCCGGATGTGGCCGAGCAGAACCTCAACCTCTACCTGGCCGCCGTGCTGGAGGCGACCCTGCTGCCGCCGCCGGAGCCCGAACCGGCCTGGCGCGAGGCCATGGACCGGCTGGCCGCCGACGGCCTGGCCGGCTACCGCGACGTGGTGCGCGGGCACCCGCTGTTCGTCGAGTACTTCCGCCAGGCCACGCCCGAACAGGAGCTGGGTCGGCTGCCCCTGGGCAGTCGGCCGGCCAAGCGCAGGGCCGGCGGCATCGAGAGCCTGCGGGCGATTCCGTGGATCTTCGCCTGGACCCAGACGCGCTTGATGCTGCCGGCCTGGCTGGGCTGGGAGCGTGCATTGCAGGGGGCGCAAGCGCGCGGCGAAGGGCCATTGCTGCAGCGCATGCGCGAGGGCTGGCCGTTCTTCGCCACCCGCATCGACATGCTGGAGATGGTCCTGGCCAAGGCCGACGCGCCGATCGCGGCGCTCTACGACGAGCGTCTGGTGGAAAACGGCCTGCGTCCGCTGGGTGCGCATTTACGCGACCTATTGTCGCAGGCCTGTGCGTCGGTACTGCGCGTGACCGGTCATTCCGAGCTGCTCGCCCTCAGTCCGGAGACCCGCGAGGCGATCGGCGTGCGGAACATCTACCTGGACCCGCTTCATCTGCTGCAGACCGAGCTGCTGGCCCGTTCCAGAGCGGCTGGAAGCCGGGTGGAGGACCCCCTGCAACTGGCCCTGCTGGTGAGCGTGGCAGGCATCGCCGCGGGCCTGCGAAACACCGGCTAGAGGGCCTTTGGCTCCGACTTTCGACGGCTTGTGCGCTATAGGGGTGCTGTGTATCTTGAGCAACCTTTTGGCCGCTCGAAGACGCCGAAACCGATACTGAGATTGGCCCCACGAGGCGAATCCGAAGACTTCAAAACAATTCTTGAGGAGCACATCGATGCGCGTGATTCTGCTGGGGGCGCCCGGTGCCGGCAAAGGTACCCAGGCTGGTTTCATCACCAAGAAATTCTCCATCCCGCAAATCTCCACCGGCGACATGCTGCGTGCCGCCGTGAAGGCCGGTACCGAGCTGGGCCTGAAGGCCAAGAGCGTGATGGATGCAGGTGGCCTGGTGTCCGACGACCTGATCATCAACCTGGTCAAGGAACGCATTGCCCAGCCCGATTGCGCCAACGGCTTCCTGTTCGATGGCTTCCCGCGCACCATTCCCCAGGCCGAGGCCATGAAGGAAGCAGGCGTGAGCATCGACCACGTGGTCGAGATTGCCGTCGATGACGAGGAGATCGTTCAGCGCATCGCCGGTCGCCGCGTTCACGAGGGCAGCGGCCGCGTCTACCACGTCGTCTACAACCCGCCGAAGGTCGAGGGCAAGGACGATGTCACCGGCGAAGATCTGGTGCAGCGCAAGGACGACACCGAGGAGACCGTGCGTCATCGCCTCTCCGTGTACCACTCCCAGACCAAGCCGCTGGTGGACTTCTACCAGAAGCTGTCGGCCGCCGAAGGCACGCCGAAGTACAGCGCCGTCGCCGGCGTGGGCAGCGTCGACGAGATCACCGCCAAGGTGTTCGCCGCCCTGTCCTGATCCTTCGCGATCAGCCCGACCAACGGCCCGCTTGCGGGCCGTTGGCGTTTATAATGCGCGCCTTTTTTCGCTCACCTGGATGCCCCGATGACCACCCTGCTGGCCCTGGATACCGCCACCGAAGCCTGTTCCGTCGCCCTCCTGCATGAAGGGCGCGTGCTCAGCCATTACGAGGTGATCCCCCGGCAGCACGCCCAGCGCCTGCTGCCCATGATCCAGGACCTGCTGGGCGAGGCGGGGGTCGCACTGTCCGCCGTGGATGCCATCGCCTTCGGCCGTGGCCCGGGTGCCTTCACCGGGGTGCGCATCGCCATCGGCGTGGTCCAGGGGCTGGCGTTCGCCCTGGAGCGCCCGGTACTACCGGTTTCCAACCTCGCGGTGCTGGCCCAGCGCGCCCACCGGGAGCAGGGCGTGACCCAGGTGGCCGCCGCCATCGACGCGCGCATGGACGAGGTCTACTGGGGCTGCTACCGCCTGGAAGCCGGCGAGATGCGCCTGGCCGGTGTCGAGGCGGTCCTGCCGCCTGAACAGGTGGCGCTGCCGCGCGATGCAGCGGGCGACTGGTTCGGCGCCGGCACCGGCTGGGGCACCTACGGCGAGCGCCTGGCGGTGCCGATCCAGGGGCGCGACGCGGCCCTGCTGCCCCATGCCCAGGACCTGCTCGCCCTGGCCGGTTTTGCCTGGGGCCGTGGCGAGGCCGTTGCCGCCGACGCGGCGCAACCGGTGTACCTGCGTGACAACGTGGCCACCCCCAAGGCGCCGCTCTGAGGGGAAACGTCGGCGGTCGCCATGGGCGACGGCCGGTATGGCCGGACGTCCGCGCCGATTGAAAAACACCCGGCGCCCGGCTAGATTCCACACCATTCACGCCCACCCTCGGGACAGCAGACGCTCGCAATGCGCATCGACGGTTTCACCTCTTCCATCTCGCTGGACCGCAGCCCTCGCCAGGGCAGCGCGACCACTGCTTTCCGCGAGGTGCAGCGCGAGGTCGAGTCGCGTCGTGACGTCCCGTCCACTCCCGCCAATACCCAGGGCTTCGAGCAGGTCGCTCAGCCGCGCAAGGTGGAGGCGAGCAACGCCAGCAGCGATGCCCTGCCGGCGCGCCTCCAGGACCTGCAGCAGCCCGTCGCTCGCAACCTCAGCAACCGGGCCTACCTGGCCATTGCCAGCTACAGCACCACGGCCAGCTTCGCCTCCGAAGGCGGTGCGCCGGAAGTCCTCGGGCTCGACCTCTACGCCTGATGCTGCCGTACTTCCTCGGCTGCCCGTCCTGGAACGAGCCAGCCTGGCGCGGTTCCCTCTACCCTGACGATGTCCGCCCGGCGGAAACCCTGGAGCACTACGCCCGGGTGTTCAACGCCGTCGAGGGCAACACCACCTTCTACGCCCGTCCCGCGCCTGCCACGCTGCAGCAGTGGGCCGAGCGGATGCCGGAGGGCTTCCGCTTCTGCGCCAAGCTGCCCCGGGACATCAGTCACGAAGGCGACCTGCGTGACAAGGTCGAGGCCACCCAGGCTTTCCTGCACCTGCTCGAACCGCTCGGCGGGCGGGTCGCGCCGCTCTGGCTGCAATTGTCGGCAAGCTTCGGGCCGCTGCGGCTCGGCGAGCTGGCAGAGTGGCTCGACAGCTTCTCCCACCGCGCCATCGCTGTGGAGGTGCGCAACAACGCCTTCTTCGCCCGGGGCGAGGAGGAGAAGGCCCTGAACCGCCTGCTCCATGAGCGTGGTGTGGAGCGCATCTGCCTGGATTCCCGGGCGCTGTTCGCCTGTGAATCCGACGACCCCGCCGTGCGCCACGCGCAATCGAAGAAGCCGCGCGTACCGGTGCGCCCGGCAGCCTTCAGCCGCGCCCCGCAGGTGCGCTTCATCGGTGGTCCCGATCTGGACGCCAACCAGGTGTGGCTGGAGCCGTGGCTGGACAAGGTGGCTGGCTGGATCGAGGAGGGCCTCACGCCCTATGTGTTCCTGCATACCCCCGACAACCACCTGGCTGCCGCCCAGGCCAGGCGCTTCCATGACGGCCTGATGGGGCGTCTGCCGGGCCTGCCCGCCCTGGCTGAACCCGAGGTGGCGCCGGCGGTTGAGCAGTTCGCCCTGCTCTGATCGCCGGGCACTGTGTGTATCTGTCCGCTCCCGTTCCCCTGGGGTAAGGTCGGGCCTCCCCGCCTTCGATGGAGCGACCCCCCATGACTGACCAGAGCCAACGCGCCCGAGACTTCGCCGCCCTGCACCAGGGGCCGGACCTGGTGGTCCTGCCCAACCCCTGGGATGCCGGCTCCGCCCGCATGCTCGCGCATCTGGGCTTCAAGGCCCTGGCCACCACCAGCGCCGGTCTGGCCTTCTCCCTCGGGCGGCGGGATGCGGAAGGGGCGGTGAGCCGGGAAGAGGCCCTGGGCAACGCCCGCGCCATCGTCGAGGCCACACCGCTGCCGGTGGCGGCCGACCTGGAGAACGGCTACGGCGACAGCCCCGAAGCTTGCGCCGAGACCCTGAGGCTGGCGGCGGAAGCCGGTCTGGTCGGTGGCTCCATCGAAGACGCCAGCGGCCGGCCAGAGGCGCCCATCTACGATGCCGGGCTGGCCCTGGAGCGTATCCAGGCAGCGGCTGAGGCCGCGCGGGCACTGCCTTTCCCCTTCACTCTCGCGGCGCGGGCAGAGAATTTCCTGCATGGCCGGTCGGACCTGGACGATACCCTGCGCCGCCTGGTGGCCTATGCCGAGGCCGGCGCCGATGTGCTCTATGCCCCTGGCCTGACCACCCGCGAACAGATCGCCGAGGTGGTGGCCGCCGTTGCTCCCAAGCCGGTCAACATCCTGGTGGGCTCGCCAGCGCTGGCGTTGACCCTCGACGAACTGGCCGCGCTGGGCGTGCGTCGGGTCAGTCTGGGCTCCAACCTGGCGCGGGTGGCCTACGGGGCGTTCTTCGAAGCGGCGCGCCAGCTCCACGGGCATGACCTGTCCGCTGCCCAGCAGGCGATGCCGTTCGACCGGATCAACGCACTGTTTCCCCCGCAATGAGCCGACGTGGGCGAATGCTGGGGGGCCTCGTCCTCGCGCTGGTGCTGCTGCCGCTGGCGGTGAGGCAGGGCTGGATCGAGGTGCCCCCGCGCTGGAACCCCTGGGCCCCGCTGGACGTGCGTGAGCCACCGAACCTGCTGACGTCCTTCAAGCTGATGCGCCTGCAGGCCGACCCCCGGCTCTGCAAGCAGGCCCTGGACAGCGCGGGGATGCGCTACCAGACGGTGCCCGACAGCGTGCCGGCCCCGGGCTGCCCGGTGGAGAACGCGGTGCGTGTGAGTGCGTCCGGCGTGCGCTTCAGCAGCAGCTTCCTGGCCACCTGCGAAGTGGCGGTGGGTTGGGCGCTGTTCGAGCGACACGGCCTTCAACCGGCCGCCCGCGAAGTGTTCGGCCAGCCGGTGGCGCGGGTGGACCACCTGGGCAGCTTCGCCTGCCGCAATATCGGCACCAGTCAGCGCCGCAGCCAGCACGCCTATGCCAATGCCCTGGACATCGCCGGCTTCCAGTTGGCCGATGGTCGGCGCATCAGTGTGGCCCGAGACTGGAGCGGTCAGGGCGATGCCGCACGCTTCCTGCGCCAGGCGCACCAGGCTGCCTGCGACACCTTTCACGTCACCCTGGGGCCGGACTACAACGCCGCCCACCGTGACCATTTCCACCTCGACATGGGGCTGTTCCGCCGGTGCCGCTGACCCGGGGTGGGTGGCTCTGGCAAAATGCCGCCCATTCGATTCGATGGACCCCCTGATGAACGACGAGCAACAAACGGCCCGGGTGAGGGTCGAGGCCCTGGCGCCTCACCTGGAGGCCGAGGCTCGGGCCTGGGCCGAGCGCCTGAGCCTGCCCCTGAACGGCGAAGCGGACTTCGCCCTGCAACTGGGCGACGACGGCCTGCAACTGGTGGAACTGGTGCCGGGTGCGCCCGGCCCGGTACGGGTGGATTTCGTTGAAGGGGCTGCGGCGCACCGGCGTCAGTTCGGTGGCGGGGCAGGGCAGATGATCGCCAAGGCGGTGGGCATCCAGCCGGGTATTCGGCCTCGGATGCTGGACGCCACGGCGGGGCTCGGGCGCGATGGCTTCGTGCTCGCCAGCCTGGGCTGCGAAGTGCACCTTATCGAGCGCCAGCCGCTGGTGGCGGCCCTGCTGGAAGATGGCCTGGCCCGCGCTGCGCGTGATCTCGACGTGGCCCCCATCGCCGCCCGCCTGCACCTGCTGACCGGCAATGCGATCACCCGCATGGCCGAGTGGACGGACGAGCCGCCCCAGGTGATCTACCTCGATCCGATGTTCCCGCACCGGGACAAGAGCGCCCTGGTGAAGAAGGAAATGCGCCTGTTCCGCCCCCTGGTGGGGGATGACCTGGACGCCCCGGCGCTGCTGGCTACCGCTCTGGACCTGGCCACCCATCGGGTGGTGGTGAAGCGCCCCCGCAAGGCGCCGATCATCGAGGGGCCGAAGCCGAGCTACGCCCTGGAAGGCAAGTCCAGCCGCTACGACATCTACCCGAAGAAAGCCCTCGCCAAGGGCTGAGTGCGAATGCCTTTGGGGGGGGCCGCCGGCCTTTTTCTGCTCGCCTGGGTCTCAGGCCTCGACCCGGTAGGCCTTGAGGAACAGGCCTACCACTTCCTGCACGTGCTGCTCGGCACCTGGTCCTTCCAGTGCGGCGCAACAGCCGATCAGCAGGCGGAAGTTGTGCCCGCCCTTGATCAGGCAGAAGAAGTGCTCGGCGGCGTTCAACGGCTTGTCGATGTTCAGCTTGCCGGCGTCGTTGGCGCGGGCCAGCAGGCGCTCCATCTCGTTGAGGATGCGCTGTGGGCCGGCGTCGAAGAACAGCCGCGAGAGCTTCGGGTCCTGTGTGCCCAGCGCCACCATCAGGCGGTGCAGTTCGATGGACTCGCGGCTGTTGATCAGCGCGTGGAAGCCCCGGCCGATGTTCAGTAGCACGCTTTCGATGGTGCCTTCATGGGGCAACTGGAACAGCAGCTCCGGCAATTGCTCCTCGCACTTGGCCTTCACCGCAGCGGAGAACAGTGTCTCCTTGTCGGTGAAGTGGCTGTAAACCGTGAGCTTCGAGACCCCGGCTTCCGCGGCGATAGCGTCCATACTGCTGCCGTCGTAGCCCTTGCTGAGGAACAGCGATTTCGCCGCCTCGAGGATCGCTGCGCGTTTCGCCGGGTCCTTCGGGCGCCCCGGGCCGATGCTCTGCAAAGAATTGTCTGACATTTTCTCGTTAATACTGGACTGGTGAGTTCGCTATTTTTACTATACCGGGCAGTATAAATATTCAAAAAACCTTACGTCGCGAAAGGTCATTCACCATGCACCGCCATGCCCTGTCCCTCGCTCTGCCCGTGTCCCTGTCCCTTCTCCTTGGTGCCTGTGGCAATGGTGAAAGCGCGCAGCCTATCATCCGCCCGGCCATGGTGGTGCAACCTCAACCCGCGGCGGACGCCGTGGACACCTACGCCGGCGAGGTTCGCGCCCGCTATGAACCGGACCTGGCCTTCCGCATTGGTGGCAAGATCACCCGCCGGTTGGTGGAGGTGGGGGACCGGGTGAAGAAGGACCAGCCCCTCGCCGAGCTGGACCCGCAGGACGTGCGCCTGCAACTGGAAGCGACCCGCGCCCAGGTGGCCGCCGCCGAAGCCAACCTGCAACTGGTGCGCGCCGAGCGTGATCGCTACCGCACGTTGCTGGAGCGCAGGCTCATCAGCCAGTCGCAGTTCGACAACGTCGAGAACCAGTACCGCGCCGGCGAGGCGCGGCTCAAACAGATCAAGGCCGAGTACAACGTCGCCAGCAACCAGGCGGATTACGCTGTGCTGCGCGCCTCCCAGGACGGTGTGATCGCGTCCCGCCGTGCCGAGGTGGGCCAGGTAGTGGCAGCCGGGCAGACGGTCTTCAGCCTGGCCGTCGATGGTGAGCGCGAGGTGCTGATCAGCCTGCCCGAGCACGCCATCGACCGCTTCAAGGTGGACCAGCCGGTGGCGGTAGAGCTGTGGTCCCAGCCGGGCAGCCAGTTCCCTGCGCGCATCCGTGAACTGGCGCCGGCGGCGGACCAGCAGTCGCGCACCTTCGCCGCGCGGGTCGCTTTCACCGCCGGTCAGGTGCCGGCGGAGCTGGGCCAGAGCGCCCGCGTCTACGTGAAGGGCGTGGGGGGCGAGAGTCTCTCGGTGCCGCTGTCGGCGCTTACCGCCGAGGCCGGGACCCCGTTCGTCTGGGTAGTCGACCCTGCCACCTCCACCCTGGTGCGGCGTACCGTGCATGTCGGCCCTTATGGCGAGGACAGGGTGCCGGTGCTGGACGGGCTGAAGGCCCAGGACTGGGTCGTCGCAGCCGGCGTCCAGGTGCTGCGCGAGGGGCAGCAAGTCCGCCCCGTGGACCGCGCCAATCGCGCGGTCAAGCTGGTGGCCAAGGAGTAAGGCACGGTGAACTTCAACCTCTCCGCCTGGGCGCTGAAAAACCGTCAGATCGTCCTCTACGTCATGCTGCTCCTGGGTATCGTCGGTGCCCTGTCGTACTCCAAGCTGGGGCAGAGCGAAGACCCGCCCTTCACCTTCAAGGCCATGGTGATCCGCACCAACTGGCCCGGCGCCAGTGCCGAAGAGGTGTCCCGCCAGGTTACCGAGCGCATCGAGAAGAAGCTGATGGAGACCGGCGAGTACGACCGCATCGTGTCGTTCTCCCGGCCGGGTGAATCCCAGGTCACCTTCCTGGCGCGGGACTCGATGCACTCCAACGAGATTCCCGAGCTCTGGTACCAGGTGCGCAAGAAGATCAGCGACATCCGCTACACCTTGCCCCAGGGCATCCAGGGGCCGTTCTTCAACGACGAGTTCGGTACCACCTTCGGCAACATCTATGCCCTCACCGGTGAGGGCTTCGATTACGCCGTGCTCAAGGACTACGCCGACCGCATCCAGTTGCAACTGCAGCGGGTGAAGGACGTGGGCAAGGTCGAGCTGATCGGCCTGCAGGACGAGAAGATCTGGATCGAACTCTCCAACACCAAGGCCGCGACCCTCGGCCTGCCGCTGGCAGCCGTGCAGCAGGCGCTGGAAGAACAGAACGCCGTGGCCGCCGCCGGTTTCTTCGAGACGCCCACCGACCGCGTGCAACTGCGGGTGAGCGGGCGCTTTGATTCGGTGAAGGAGATTCGCGACTTCCCGATCCGCGTGGGGGATCGCACCTTCCGCATCGGTGACGTGGCCGAGGTGCGCCGGGGCTTCAACGACCCGCCGGCGCCGCGCATGCGCTTCATGGGCGAAAACGCCATCGGCCTCGCGGTATCGATGAAGTCGGGGGGCGACATCCTGGTCCTCGGCCAGGCGCTGGAGGGCGAGTTCGCCCGCCTGCAGGAAACCCTCCCGGTCGGCATGCAGTTGCGCAAGGTCTCCGACCAGCCGGCGGCGGTGAAGACCGGCGTGGGCGAGTTCGTCCGGGTGCTTACCGAAGCGCTGATCATCGTGCTGCTGGTGAGTTTCTTCTCCCTCGGCCTGCGCACCGGCCTGGTGGTGGCGCTGTCCATCCCGCTGGTGCTGGCGATGACCTTCGCTGCCATGTACTACCTGGGCATCGGCCTGCACAAGATTTCCCTCGGCGCGCTGGTGCTGGCGCTGGGGCTGCTGGTGGACGACGCGATCATCGCGGTGGAGATGATGGCCATCAAGATGGAGCAGGGCTACGACCGGCTCAAGGCAGCCAGCTACGCCTGGACCAGCACGGCCTTCCCCATGCTCACCGGCACGCTGATCACCGCCGCCGGCTTCCTGCCCATCGCCACCGCGCAATCGGGCACCGGCGAGTACACCCGTTCGATCTTCCAGGTGGTGACCATCGCCCTGCTGGTGTCCTGGATCGCTGCCGTGGTCTTCGTGCCCTACCTGGGGGACCGGCTGCTGCCCGACCTGGCCAAGCGCCACGCCGAGAAACATGGCGGCAGCGGCGCCCACGACCCCTACGCCACGCCCTTCTACCAGCGCGTGCGGCGTGTGGTGGAGTGGTGCGTGCGCCGGCGCAAGACAGTCATCGTGCTGACCCTGGTGGCGTTCGTCGCCTCCATCGCGCTGTTCCGTTTCGTGCCCCAGCAGTTCTTCCCCGCCTCCGGGCGCCTGGAGCTGATGGTGGACCTCAAGCTGGGGGAGGGCGCGTCCCTGCTCAACACCGAGGCTGAAGCCGCGCGCCTGGAGGCCCTGCTCAAGGATCACCCCGGCATCGACAACTACGTGGCCTACGTCGGCACCGGGTCGCCGCGCTTCTACCTGCCCCTCGACCAGCAGTTGCCGGCGGCGAGCTTTGCCCAGTTCGTGGTGCTGGCCAAGACCATCGAGGACCGCGAGGCGGTGCGCAGCTGGCTGATCCAGGTGCTCAACGACGAATTCCCGGCAGTGCGCACCCGCGTGTCCCGCCTGGAGAACGGCCCGCCGGTGGGTTACCCGGTGCAGTTCCGCGTGTCCGGCGAGCACATCGACGAAGTCCGCGCCCTGGCTCGCAAGGTGGCCGACAAGGTGCGCGAGAACCCCCACGTGGTGAACGTGCACCTGGACTGGGAGGAGCCGAGCAAGGTGGTGCGGCTGAACATCGACCAAGACCGCGCCCGCGCCCTGGGCGTGAGCACCGCCGACCTGTCGCGCTTCCTGCAGAGTTCCCTCAGCGGCAGCACCGTCAGCCAGTACCGCGAAGACAACGAGCTGATCGACATCCTTCTGCGCGGCACCCCGCGCGAGCGCGAGGAACTGGCCCTGCTGCCGAGCCTGGCAGTGCCCACCGACAGTGGCCGCAGCGTGCCGCTGTCCCAGGTGGCGACCCTGGAATACGGTTTCGAGGAAGGCATCATCTGGCACCGCAACCGCCTGCCGACGGTCACCGTGCGCGCCGACATCTACGACAAGTCGCTGCCGGCCAGCCTGGTGACGCAGATCCAGCCGACCCTGGAACCGATCCGCGCCGAGCTGCCCAGCGGCTACCTGCTGGAGGTGGGGGGCACGGTGGAGGATTCCGCGCGCGGGCAGAAGTCGGTCAACGCCGGTGTACCGCTGTTCATCGTGGTGGTGCTGACGCTGCTGATGCTGCAGCTCAAGAGCTTCTCGCGCTCGGCCATGGTGTTCCTCACCGCGCCCCTGGGGCTGATCGGCGTGACCCTGTTCCTGCTGGTGTTCCGCCAGCCATTCGGCTTCGTGGCGATGCTCGGCACTATCGCCCTGTCGGGGATGATCATGCGCAACTCGGTGATCCTCGTGGACCAGATCGAGCAGGACATCGCCGCCGGCCTGGATCGCTGGCACGCCATCATCGAAGCCACGGTGCGGCGCTTCCGGCCCATCGTGCTCACCGCCCTGGCGGCGGTGCTGGCGATGATCCCGCTGTCGCGCAGCGTGTTCTTCGGCCCCATGGCGGTGGCCATCATGGGCGGGCTGATCGTCGCCACCGCCCTGACGCTGTTGTTCCTGCCGGCCCTCTACGCGGCCTGGTTCAGGGTCAAGCCGGCCGAGCGGGCCTGATTGGGGAACGAGAACGGGGGCTTCGGCCCCCGTTTTGTTGCAGTGCTGGAAGACAAAAAAGGCCGCGCGTACCAGGTACGGGCGGCCTTTTTCGTGGTGGTGGGATCAGTCGTCGATCCAGCCGCCCATTTCCTTCCAGCGGTTGACGATGCCGCAGAACAGCTCGGCCGTCTTCTCGGTGTCGTAGCGTGCCGAGTGTGCCTCGCGGCCATCGAACTCGATGCCGGCGGCCTGGCAGGCCTTGGCCAGCACCGTCTGGCCGTAGGCCAGGCCCGCCAGGGTGGCGGTGTCGAAGCTGGAGAAGGGGTGGAAGGGGTTGCGCTTGATGCCGGTACGGTTCACCGCGGCATTCAGGAAGCCCAGGTCGAAGCTGCTGTTGTGCCCCACGAGGATGGCGCGCTTGCAGCCGTGTGCCTTGATGGACTTGCGCAGGCCCCGGAAGATCTCGCCCAGGGCATGTTCCTCGGTCACGGCCATGCGCAGCGGGTGGTCCAGCTTGATTCCGGTGAACTCCAGGGCGGCCTGTTCGATGTTGGCGCCCTCGAAGGGCTCGACCCGGAAGAAGTGCGTGTGGTCCGGGTAGAGGAAGCCGCCTTCATCCATCGAGATAGTGGTGGCAGCGATCTCCAGCAGGGCGTCGGTGGCGCAGTTGAAACCACCGGTCTCCACGTCCACCACCACCGGCAGGTAGCCACGGAAGCGTGCCGCCATCGGGTGGCGCGGGCCGGACGGCAGGCTGCCGTCGAGTTCGTCGTCGAAGAATTCCTCGCTCACGCCTGGCCCTCCAGCAGTCGCCAACGCAGGGTTTCGCCCGCGCGCAGGGGCACCACGCTGCTCGCGCCCAGGGGCAGGGTGGCCGGAGCGGTCCAGTCCTCGCGTACCAGGGTGATGGTGTCGGTGTTGCGCGGCAGGCCGTAGAAATCAGGGCCGTGTTGGCTGGCGAAGGCTTCCAGCTTGTCCAGGGCGTTGCGCTGCTCGAAGGCCTCGGCGTACAGCTCGATGGCCGCGTACGCGGTGTAGCAGCCGGCGCAGCCGCAGGCGGCTTCCTTGGCGTGCTGGGCGTGGGGCGCGGAGTCGGTGCCGAGGAAGAACTGCGGGCTGCCGCTGGTGGCGGCGTCCAGCAGGGCTTCCTGGTGCACGTTGCGCTTGAGGATCGGCAGGCAATAGAAATGCGGACGGATGCCGCCCACCAGCATGTGGTTGCGGTTGTACAGCAGGTGGTGGGCGGTGATGGTGGCGCCCACGTTGCTGGAGGCCGAGCGCACGAACTGCACGGCGTCACCGGTGGTGATGTGTTCGAACACCACCTTCAGGGTGGGGAAGCGCTCGACGACGCGCACCAGGTGCTCGTCGATGAAAGCCTTCTCGCGGTCGAACACGTCGATCTCGCTGCGGGTCACTTCGCCATGCACCAGCAGCAGCATGCCGACTTCTGCCATGGCCTCCAGTACCGGGAAGATGGCGTCGATGCGCGTCACCCCGGAGTCGGAGTTGGTGGTGGCGCCTGCCGGATAGAGCTTGGCGGCGTGGACGAAGCCGCTGGCCTTGGCGGCGCGGATGTCTTCGGGGCGGGTGCGGTCGGTGAGGTACAGCACCATCAGCGGTTCGAACCCGCTGCCGGCCGGACGGGCGGCGAGGATGCGCTGGCGGTAGGCGTCGGCTTCCTCGGCGTTGCGCACCGGGGGCACCAGGTTGGGCATGATGATGGCGCGGCCGAAGGTGCGCGCGGCATCGGCCACGGTGTGGGCCAGTACGGCGCCATCACGCAGGTGGATGTGCCAGTCGTCGGGACGCAGCAGGGTCAGGCGGTCGGACATGGGGGGATTCCAGGCGGGTGAAACTCGGCGTGCATGCTACCGGAAAAGCCCGGCCGGGGCACGGGCGGCGCGTCAGCGGCGATGGCGCTGAACGGCGCTTAAGTTTTCCGCCTTCGCACCGATAGCCCTTGTGAACCTGACGTCTTTCCCCGGAGCCAGCCGTGCGCGCTTTTCCCATCGCCCTGCTCAGCCTCATTGCCCTGCCGGCCATGGCCATCACCTTCCAGACCCGCCTGGAGAAGGTGGAGTGGAAGGTGGAAGGAGACAAGTTCGAGTGCCGCCTGTCACAGCTGATCACCGACTTCGGCAGCGGTGAGTTCGTCCGCCGTGCCGGCGAGCAGGTCACCTTCCGCCTCAAGCCCAACGAGCGCTGGATGGGCGGCGGCCAGGCGACTTTGCTGGCGGCGGCGGCGCCCTGGCAGCCCGGGCGCGGCGACATCAACCTCGGTGCCGTGGCGGTGGGCAACGGCGAGGTGCCGTTCAACAGCAACCAGTTGCAGGGTGGGCGCCTGCTCACCGGCCTGCTGGAAGGGCGCAGCCCACTGGTGCGCCACCGCACCCAACAGGGCGGGGACGCTCTGGAGGTGCGCCTGCTGCCGGTGCATTTCAACAAGGCCTACAACGACTACCTGGCCTGCACCGCCAAGCTGCTGCCGGTGAACTTCGACCAGGTGAAGAAGCTGGAACTGGGCTTTCCCGGTGGTGGCGTGACGCTCGATCCGAGGGCTCGCGCCAAGCTGGAGATCGTCCTCGACTACATGAAAGCCGACCCGGCAGTGAATCACATCGAAATCGACGGCCACTCCGACAATTCCGGCAACCGCCTGACCAACCGCGACCTGTCGCGGCGTCGGGCGCTGGCGGTGTTCGATTACTTCAAGGCCAATGGTGTGCCGGAATCGCAGATGGTGATGCGTTTCCATGGCGAGCGCTATCCGCTGGTGCCCAACACCAACGAGGCCAACCGCGCCAAGAACCGCCGGGTGGCGGTGGTCCTGTCCAAGGAGCCCGAGGCCCCCCCGGCGGAGACCCCAGCCGCCGCGCCGGCTACCGAGCCGGCAACGGCCCCTGCCGCACCCGCCACGGCCCCTGCCGTGCCCCCGACCGCCAGTCCCGCTCCTGCCAAGCCGGCGTCCGCTTCTTGAGCGGCGCCGGATCGAAAGAATCTGTCGCCTGGTCGTCATTGTCTGTCGCGCCACTGTAATTTGGCCGCCAGGGTCAGTAGAATCACCGGTTTTCGTACAACCCCGTGGAGTTGATGGCATGGCGGACGTGAAGAAGGTTGTCCTGGCTTATTCCGGTGGCCTGGACACCTCGGTGATCCTGAAGTGGCTGCAAGATACCTATAACTGCGAAGTGGTGACCTTCACCGCCGACCTCGGCCAGGGCGAGGAGGTCGAGCCGGCCCGTGCCAAGGCCCAGGCCATGGGCGTCAAGGAAATCTACATCGATGACCTGCGCGAAGAGTTCGTCCGCGACTTCGTGTATCCGATGTTCCGCGCCAACACCATCTACGAAGGCGAATACCTGCTGGGCACGTCCATTGCACGCCCGCTGATCGCCAAGCGCTTGATCGAAATCGCCAACGAGACCGGCGCCGACGCCATCTCCCATGGCGCAACCGGCAAGGGCAACGACCAGGTTCGCTTCGAGCTGGGCGCCTATGCGCTGAAACCGGGCGTCAAGGTCATCGCCCCCTGGCGCGAGTGGGACCTGCTGTCCCGCGAGAAGCTGATGGACTACGCCGAGAAACACGGCATCCCGATCGAGCGTCACGGCAAGAAGAAGTCCCCGTACTCCATGGACGCCAACCTGCTGCACATCTCCTATGAGGGCGGCGTGCTGGAAGACACCTGGACCGAGCACGAAGAAGACATGTGGCGCTGGACCAAGTCCCCGGAAGCCGCACCGAACACCCCGACCTACATTGAGCTGACCTACCGCGCCGGCGACATCGTCGCCATCGACGGCAAGGACATGACCCCGGCCCAGGTGCTGACCGAGCTGAACCGCATCGGTGGCGAGAACGGCATCGGCCGCCTCGACATCGTCGAGAACCGCTACGTCGGCATGAAGTCCCGCGGCTGCTACGAGACCCCCGGCGGCACCATCATGCTCAAGGCCCACCGCGCCATCGAGTCCATCACCCTGGACCGCGAAGTGGCCCACCTGAAAGACGAGCTGATGCCCAAGTACGCCAGCCTCATCTACACCGGCTACTGGTGGAGCCCCGAGCGCCTCATGCTGCAGCAGATGATCGACGCCTCCCAGGCCAACGTGAACGGCGTGGTGCGCCTGAAGCTGTACAAGGGCAACGTCATCGTCGTGGGTCGCAAGTCCGACGACTCGCTGTTCGACGCCAACATCGCCACCTTCGAAGAAGACGGCGGCGCGTACAACCAGGCGGACGCGGCGGGCTTCATCAAGCTCAACGCCCTGCGCATGCGCATCGCCGCCGGCAAGGGCCGCAAGCTGTTCTGATAAGCTGAGCGCCCCGTGCCAAAAGGAACCCCGGCCACGAGCCGGGGTTCTGCTTTTATAAGCCCTGATCGGGCAACCAAGAGGAATCCCTGATGAGACTGCTGCATACCATGCTGCGCGTCGGCGATCTGGACAGATCCATCGCCTTCTACACCGAAGTCCTGGGCATGACCCTGCTGCGCCGCAAGGACTACCCGGACGGCCAGTTCACCCTGGCGTTCGTCGGCTACGGCGACGAAGCCCACAACAGCGTGATCGAGCTGACCCACAACTGGGGCGTGGAGAAGTACGAGCTGGGCACCGGCTACGGCCACATCGCCCTGGAAGTGGCCGACGTCTACAAGGCCTGCGAGGACATCCGCGCCCGTGGCGGCAAGATCACCCGCGAGCCGGGGCCGATGAAGCACGGCACCAGCATCCTGGCCTTCGTCGAGGACCCGGACGGCTACAAGATCGAGTTGCTGTCGCCTTCGCGCAACGACTGACAAAAAAGCCCGGCAGATGCCGGGCTTTCTCTTGTAGCGGGCAGGCTCAGAGCACGCCGAACACCTTCTTCGCCAGGCTGGTGGCGGCACCGGCCGGGTTCTGGCGGATGCTCGCTTCCTGCTCGGCGATCATCTTGAACAGGCCATCCAGCGCCTCTTCGGTCACGTAGCTCTCGATGTTGGCGCTCTTGGCGTCCACCACGCCGAAGCTCGCGGCCTGGCCGGCGAAGCTGTTGTACTGCTGCGCCAGGCCGACCTGGTCGGTGGCCTTCTTCACGATGGGCAGGAACTTGGCGCGCAGTTGCTCGCGGCTGGTCTTGTTCAGGTATTGGGTGGCGGAGTCCTGCGGGCCGGTGAGGATGCCCTTGGCGTCCTGTACGGTCATCTTCTTCACCGCGTCCACCAGCAGGGCCTGGGCTTGCGGCACGGCGGCCTCGGCGGCCTTGTTCATGCTGGTTTCCAGTTGTTCCACCTGGTCGCCCATGCCCATCATCTTCATGGTCTTGGCGGCCTTGCCCAGCTTGCCGGGCAGTTCGATGCGCACCTCGGGGTTGTTGCTGAAGCCGCCCGGCTTGCCGAGCTGCTGCACGGCCACCTTGGCGCCTTGGGTGAGGGCATCCTTCAGGCCGCCGGCGGCGTCCTGCTGGCTGAGGTCGCTGAGGGAGAGGGCGAAGGCGTTGACGGAGAGGGCCAGGCCGGCGACCAGGGCAGTGAGTCGGAACATGAGGGCTTCCTTGGGCTGGTGGGGTTCGGATCAGCGAACCGGGTCGACCCGGATGCGCAGGGGCTGCGGGTCGGTGCCGTCGAGTTTAACCGAGTGACGTTCGCTGCTGATGAACATCAGCTTGCCGTCGAGCTCGATGCGTGCCGCCACGGCGTACTCATGGCCACTCTGCAGGTTGGCCGGGTCGTAGCTGAGCTGGAAGGCCAGGGGCACCTGGCCCTCGATGCGGCCCTGCTGGTGGGCCAGTTCGCGGGCTGGGGCGTCGGCGAGCGAAACGTCCTCCAGGGTGACCCGCAGCGTCGCGTCCGGCGGCAGGGCCATGCGCTGCAGGTAGTACACCTCGCCTTCTAGGTGCGCCATCGAGGACGAAGGCTGGGTGGTGCAGGCACCGAGCAGCAGGCTGGTGAAGAGCAGGGGCAGGGTTCTTTTCATGGGGGCGTTCCGTGTTTTGACCCCACACACTATAGAGCGTCAGCACAGTGGAGGCGCCCACCGAGATGGCGGGCACTGTCGGATCAGTCATCGACGACGGGCAGGGCGTTGCCGATGGTGCCCAGGGTATTACCGACGTGCACGTTCTCATTGACGGTGCGCATCAGCCGGCGGAGGCGTTCCTTGGCGGCCAACAGCTTCTCGACCTGCACGTCCAGCTCCGCAGCGCGACGATCGAGGGCGGCTTCGTGTTCGGTCAGCCGTTTGCAGCGTTGCTCCTGTTCGTTCTGGCGTGCGTGGAGTTGGGCTTCCAGCGCCTGCAGCCGGGCTTCTCGGGCCTGCAACTGGTGCTCGCGCTCGGCCAGCTTGTGGTTCGGGTGAGGATGACCGCCGTCTTGTTGGTTGCCAGTGAAGATGCCGGCCATGTCCACCAGGGTGTTGAGGGTAGCCTGCACCTCCCTGAGCATCTGTTCGCTGCGGCTGACGCTGTGGGGTGCTGAGGCGGGGGCGACCGCCGCCTGCTGGGGTTCAACTGCCGCCACCGGTGCGTCTTCCAGGGGGGACTCGTAGGGCTGGTAGGGCAGCAAGTGCCGCGAATAGAACGGCTCGCCGACCTTGTCGCTGCTGCGGCAGGCCAGCAGCGTCTGGATGGCGCCGGGGCCGAGGGACAGCGGATGATGTTGTTCCAGGCAGGTGGGGTGCGGGGTGAGGGGCGGGCCCAGGCGTTCGATGCGGATGAAATGGTAGGCAGCGGCCGCATCGCGGTTCGCGGAACGTGCGCCGCCGACGATCTGACGCAGCACCTGGCGGGCGACCTGGCAGGCGCGGTCGTCCAGGCTGCTGAGCTGGTATCCTCCCTCGACCAGAGGCACCAGGGCGGCGAGGTAAACCCACGACGTGCCCTGGGGCGCGGCTTCATTGAGGGTGTAGACGAGGACGTTGCCCTCTATCTCGGGGATGGTGAGGCTGCACAGCACGGCGGCGTTGAACGCTTCCCGCTGGCCGTTCTCGACGGTGATGGTTCTCAGCAGCATGGGGGTTCCCTGGGTGAAGAGGGCAGAAGGACGCGCAATGCGCAGCCGCCATGGTACTGAGGGCGGGACAGGCAGCCCCTCGGGCAATTCTGTCCAGCTTGTAGGGTATTTCTTCTAGTGGGCGAAGCAGAAAGCGGGCGGCCGAAGCCGCCCGCTTGCATCAGGACACGTCGGCTTGCGGCTCGTCCCGGGGGGCTTCGTCCGTCTGGCGCTCCAGCGCCACCTGGCGGATGGAGAGACGGATCTCGGCGGTGAGCACGCGCTTGGCCGCGCCCTCCGCCAGGTCACCCAGCTCGGGGTGGTAGCTGAGCTTGCCGGCTTCGTCCTGGCGCAGCACGCGCTGGTCCAGAAGGGTCTGGATGAAGTGGCGGAACAGCGTCTTGTCGAAGAATTCCGGGGCGTTGAGGCCATGGAGGATCGACAGGCGCTGGGCCATGACGGTGCACAGGTTCTCCAGTTCCTCGGCGGTGAGCTGGTTCTGCCCGGCGTTGAGCAGCAGGGCGATGGCCATGTAGAAGCGCTGCAGCGTCTGAGCGATGGCGCGGGACATCAGCGTCAGCAGCACGAACTGCCGTGAACTGGGCGCCGGGCGCACGTACACGTCGTTCTCCACCTTCAGCAGCCCCTGCTCGACGAAGGCGGCCAGCCACTGGTCCACCACCGCGTCCAGCTCGTCCAGACTCCAGCGGATGAACAGCTCGGCCTGCAGGTAGGGGTACAGGGCGCGGGTGTAGCGCAGGATCTGCTCGCGGCTGCTGCGTCCGCTGCTCTGGAAGAAGCTGGCCAGCAGTCCCGGCAGGGCGAAGATGTGCAGCACGTTGTTGCGGTAGTAGGTCATCAGGACGGCGTTCTGCTCGTCCAGGTAGAGGATCTTGCCCAGGGCGTCCTTCTGCTCGGCCAACAGGTCCATGCTCTGCACGTACTGGATCAGCGCCTGGCCGTTGCCTTCCGGCAGGGTGGCGTGGGGCGAGTAGGGCACCGCGCGCAGCAGGGTCAGGTAGAGATCGAGCACGCGGGTCAGCGCGCGTTCGTCCAGCGCCAGGCGGCTGGTGGAGAGCAGCGCCAGGGCCACCAGGTTGACCGGGTTGATCGCCGCCGCGTCGTTGAGGTGGCGGGCGATGCGCACGGCCAGGCGGTTGGTGGTGTCGTTGAGCCAGGCCGGGCGGAACTGCGGCCCCAGCTCCTGGGCGCGCCAGTCCGGCTGCTGCTGGTCGAGGAACTCCGCCAGCTTGATCGGCTCGCCGAAGTTCACCGCGACGCTGCCGAAGCGCAGCTTCAGGGCGCTGATGACCTTGAAGATGTCGAAGATCGATTCCTTCTTCTTGCTTGCACCGCGCAGTTCGCCCAGGTAGGTGCGGCCTTCCAGCACGCGCTCGTAGCCGATGTACACCGGGACGAAGACGATGGGCAGGCGCGAGGAGCGCAGGAAGCTGCGCAGGGTGATGGCGAGCATGCCGGTCTTCGGGTGCAGCATGCGGCCGGTGCGCGAGCGTCCGCCCTCGACGAAGTACTCCACCGGGAAACCGCGACTGAACAGGGTGTGCAAATACTCGTTGAACACCGAGGTGTACAGCGGGTTGCCCTTGAAAGTACGGCGCATGAAGAAGGCGCCGCCACGGCGCAGCAGACCGCCGATCACCGGCATGTTGAGGTTGATACCGGCGGCGATGTGCGGCGGCGTCAGGCCGTTGCGGAACAGCAGGTAGGACAGCAGCAGGTAGTCGATGTGGCTGCGGTGGCAGGGCACGTAGATCACTTCGTGACCCTGGGCGATGTCCTGCACGCCCTCGATGTGGTTGACCTTGATGCCCTCGTAGAGCTTGTTCCAGAACCAGCTCAGCACCACTTCGAGGAAGCGGATCGCCGTGTAGGCGAAGTCGGAGGCGATCTCGTTGCCGTACTTCAGCGCCTGGGCCTCGGCCTTGGCCGGGCTGATCTTCTCGCGCTCGGCCTCCTCGGCGATGGCCTGGCGCACCAGCGGCGCATGCACCAGCCCCTTCACCAGGTTGCGGCGGTGGGAGAGGTCGGGGCCGATCACGGCGGTCTTCTGGTTGCGGAAGTGCACCCGCAGGATGCGTTGCACCATGCGCTGGGTGCGCTCCGGGCCCTTGCCCTGGGCGATCAGCTCGCGCAGGTGGATGGGGGCGGAGAACTGCACCCGGGTCTTGCGTCCGAGGATGAGGATGCTGACCAGCTTGCGCAGGCGCCCGGTCACGGCCCAGCTATCGGCGAACAGCAGCTTCCAGGGGCTGGTTTCGCGGTCCGGGGACTGGCCCCAGAACACCGTCACCGGAATGATCTGCGCGTCGTCCACCGCGTGCTGCTGGATGGCGTCCAGCACCCGCACCAGGGTCGGCGAGGTGCCGCGCTTGTCCTGCCCGCCGAACCAGCCCGGCTCCGGGGTCAGGTAGAAGAAGGCGGCCGGCTCCAGGCTGTCGCCCACCGCCACCGGCAGCACCGGGCGCGGCAGCCCGGCCTTGGTGCATTCCCGGTCCACCACGGCCAGGTCGCTGGCCGAGGGTTGCTGCAGCACGTAGAGCACGGGCTTGCTGCGGTCGAGCTTGAGGGTGAAGGCGGACTGGTTGATGGTTTCCGAGCGCACCCACAGGTAGAGGAGGCGGCGCAGGGTGCCGAAGGCCAGGCGGCGGAACGGGGAACGGGTCATACGGGCGTCGTGGTGTGGAACGAGCGTGTGCTCGGGGCGGCTAGTGTGCCGTATTCGCTGACCCGCCGCAAAAAGCCGGAGCCGGCTTTTGCTGGGCGAAATCCCACGTTACAGCAGGAAACTTTCGGCACGCTTCGCTGTCTTGCTATGCCGCCGGGAGACTCCTTATAGTCCGCCGGCGTTTTGCAGGGCCCCTGAGGCCAGCATGGCCGGGGGCTTTTCCCGTTGGGGTAGAGGCCATGATCGACATAAGAAAACTGACCAGACGATTCGCGCAGCACACCGCCGTGGACGACCTGTCCTTCGCGGTCGAGCCGGGGGAAGTGCTCGGCTTCCTCGGGCCGAATGGTGCCGGCAAGTCCACCACCATGAAGATGCTCACCGGCTTTCTGGCGCCGACCTCCGGCACCGCCAGCATCTTCGGCCACGACATCCAGACCCAGACCCTGCAGGCCCAGCGCAGCCTCGGCTACCTGCCCGAGGGCGCGCCCTGCTACGGCGACATGACGGTGCGCGGCTTTCTCGAATTCATCGCCGAGATCCGCGGCTTCCGTGGCGCCGAGAAGAAGGCCCGCGTCGCCCAGGCCGCCGGCCAGGTGGAGCTGGACAAGGTACTCGGGCAGAGCATCGAGACCCTGTCCAAGGGCTTCAAGCGCCGCGTCGGGCTGGCCCAGGCCATCCTTCATGATCCCCGCGTGCTGATCCTCGACGAGCCCACCGACGGCCTCGACCCGAACCAGAAGCACCAGGTGCGCCAGCTCATCCAGAGCCTGGCTCGGGACAAGATCGTGATCATTTCCACCCATATCCTCGAAGAGGTGACGGCGGTATGCACCCGCGCGGTGGTGATCGCCGCCGGCAAGCTGGTGGCCGACGACACCCCCTACGAGCTGGAGCGTCGCTCCCGCTACCACCAGGCGGTGACCCTGGTGGCCGACGAGCCCCTCGATCCGCTGGCGCTGGCCGTGCTGCCGGGCGTCGCCGGTGTCGAGGAAAACACCGCCGGCGGTGGCCTGACGGTGCTGGCCAAGCCGGGCGAGGTGATCTTCCCGCAGGTCAACCAGCTCATCCACCAGCGCGGCTGGCGGGTCAAGGAGCTGGACGTGGAGCGCGGCCGCCTCGATGAAGTCTTCCGCAGCCTGACCCGGGGGGAAGCGGCATGAAGCAGTTGCCGGTCATCTTCAAGCGCGAGCTGGCGAGCTATTTCGCCACCCCGCTGGCCTATGTGTTCATCGTGATCTTCCTGGTGCTGTCCGGGGTCTTCACCTTCTACCTGGGCGGTTTCTTCGAAAGCGGTCAGGCCAGCCTGGCGCCCTTCTTCAACTTCCACCCCTGGCTCTACCTGTTCCTGGTGCCGGCCATCGCCATGCGCCTGTGGGCGGAGGAGCGCAAATCCGGCTCCATCGAACTGCTGATGACCCTGCCGGTCACCCGCTTCGAGGCGGTCACCGGCAAGTTCCTCGCTGCCTGGGCCTTCGCCGGCCTGGCACTGCTGCTGACCTTCCCCATGGTCATCACCGTCAACTACCTGGGCGAGCCGGACAACGGCGCCATCGTCACCGGCTACATCGGCAGTTGGCTGCTGGCCGGCTCCTACCTGGCGGTGGGCTCGTGCATGTCGGCGCTGGCCAAGAACCAGGTGATCGCCTTCATCCTAGCCGTGGTGGTGTGCTTCCTGTTCATCGTCAGCGGCTTCCCGCTGGTGCTCGACGCTTTCAGTGCCTGGGCTCCGCAATGGCTGCTGGACGCGGTCGCCTCGCTGAGCTTCCTGACCCGCTTCGACGCCATCAGCAAGGGCGTGATCGACCTCCGCGACCTGCTCTACTTCCTCTCCCTGATCACCGCGTGGCTGGCCGCCACCGCCGTGGTGGTCGATCTGAAGAAGGCCGACTGACATGAAGAAACTGATGTATTCCAGCGCCGGCCTGCTGCTCATCGCCCTGGCCTTCCTGGCGTTCAACATGGTCTCGGGCCTGGCGCTGACCAACGCCCGTCTCGACCTCACCGAGCAGAAGCTCTACACCATTTCCGACGGCACCCGGCAGATCCTCGGGGAGCTGGACGAGCCCATCAACCTGTACTTCTTCTACTCCGACAAGTCCGCCAAGGACCTGGTGGTGCTGCGCAACTACGCCCGCCGCGTGGAGGAGATGCTCAAGGCCTACGCCCAGGCGGCGGACGGCAAGATCAAGCTGCACATCGTCGACCCCGAGCCCTTCTCCGAGGACGAGGACAAGGCCGCCGAGTTCGGCCTCCAGGCGGTACCGGCCCAACAGGGCGGCGACGCCATCTACTTCGGCCTGGCCGGCACCAACAGCGTCGACGACCACCAGGTGATCCCGTTCTTCCCGCTGGACCAGGAAGAGTTCCTCGAATACGAGGTCAGCCGCCTGGTGCAGAGCCTGGCGCATCCCCAGCGTCCGGTGGTCGGCGTGCTCTCCGGGCTGCCGCTCAACGGCGGCTTCGACATGCAGACCCAACAGCCCAGCTCGCCGTGGATGGTGATGGAGGAAATCCGCCAGCTGTTCCAGATCGAGAGCCTCAAGCCCGACGTCGACCAGATCCCCGACAAGGTCTCGGTGCTGCTGCTGGTGCACCCGAAGAACCTGTCCGAGCAGACCCAGTACGCCATCGACCAGTTCGTCCTGCGCGGCGGCAAGCTGCTGGCCTTCGTCGACCCCTGGAGCGAGGCCGACCACGCCATGCCGATGCCTGGTGAGATGGGCGGCGAGGGCAAGAGCTCCGACCTGCCGGCGCTGTTCAAGGCCTGGGGCTTCGAGATGCTGCCCGGCAAGGTACTGGGCGACGGTGCCTACGCCATGTCGGTGAGCATGGGCCAGGGCGAGCGCCCGGCCCGTCATCCGGCCTGGCTGACCCTGCCGCGCCAGGCGCTGGACCCGAGCGACGTGGCCACCGCCAACCTGGAGACCCTGACGGTCGCCACCGCCGGCATCCTGCGTCCGCTGGACGGCGCCAAGACCCACTTCGTGCCGCTGATCCACAGCTCCGAGTACGCCATGCCCTTCGAGGCCCAGCGCTTCGCCATGCTGCGCAACCCGCAGGAGCTGATGGGCGAACTGAACCCCAGCGGTGACCGCTACACCGTCGCGGCCCGTGTCAGCGGGCCGGCACAGAGCGCGTTCCCCGAGGGCATCGAAGGGCGCAAGGACGGGCTGAAGTCCGCGGACAACATCAACGTCATCGTGGTCGCCGACACCGACATGCTCAGCGACCGCATGTGGGTGCAGGTGCAGGACTTCTTCGGCCAGCGCGTGCCGCAGCCCTGGGCAGACAACTCCGCCTTTGCCATCAACGCCCTGGACAACCTCTCCGGCTCTGAAGCGTTGATCAGCGTGCGCTCCCGCGGTCGTTTCACCCGGCCCTTCACCGTGGTGGAAGACCTCCAACGTCAGGCCGAGGTGCGTTTCCGCGAGCAGGAGCAGGCCCTCAAGCAGCGCCTGTCCGAGACCGAGGAAAAACTGGCCAGCCTGCAGAACCAGGACCCGGCCAAGGCCCTGGAGCTGACCCCCGAGCAGCAGGCCACCCTGCAGCAGTTCATGCAGGAGAAGCTGCGCATCCGCAAGGAACTGCGCGAGGTCAACTACCAGCTCAACGCCGACATCGAGAAGCTCGGCCGCACGCTCAAGTTCATCAACATCGCCCTGGTGCCGCTGGTGCTGACCCTGGGCGTGCTGCTGCTGTGGGCCTGGCGCCGCCGCCGGGCCTGAGGAGAGAACATGGGACGCAAGGCTTTCATTTTCCTGTTCATCCTGGCCGCCGCACTGGGCGGCACCTACCTGGCGCTGCAGCGCCAGGCGGGGCCGACGCCGGGGGCGCAGGCCCAGGCCTGGCTACTGGCCCTGCAAGGCCGGCTGGCCGACATCGACGCCATCGAGGTGCAGCGGCCCGGTCAACCGCCGGTGCATCTGGCGCGTCGCGAGTCCACCTGGGTGGTGGCGGACAAGGCCGGCTACCCCGCCGACGCCCGCGCCGTGGCCGAGCTGCTGCGGGCCCTGGGCGAGGCGCGCCGTGTCGAGGCGCGTACCGCCAAGCCGGAGCTGCATGCCCAGTTGGGCCTGGCCGACAAGCCTGGCGAAGGCCAGGCCCTGCGCCTGGTGGTGCGTGGGCAGAACGGCCTGCCGCAGCAGGACCTGCTGATCGGCAAGCCCGGCCAGCAGGGCAAAGGGCAACTGGTGCGCCTGCCCGGCGACAACCAGAGCTGGCTGATCGACCGGCGCATCGAGCTGCCCGAGACCGAGCTGGCCTGGCTCGACCGGCGCATCGCCGCCATCCCCTTCTCCAACGTGCGCCAGGTCGAAGTCCGCTACCTCCAGGGCAAGGCACTGACGGTGTACCGCGATGCCGAGAACGAGCCGAACATGAAGGTCCGCCAGTTGCCGGCCGGTCGCAAGCTGGCCTACGAGGCGGCCGCCAACGGCATGGCGGCGGTGTTCGCCGGCCTGCAGTTCGCCGACGCCGCGCCGCTGGACCAGGTCCAGTTCAAGGACAAGCCACTGCTCAGCTTCGAGCTGCAGACCTTCGCCGGCGGCCGCCTCACCGGCGAACTGCTGGGGCAGGGTGAGCAGTACTGGCTGCGCCTGACCGGCCAGGAAAAGCTCGACGACCAGGTGCCGGGGCGTACCGATTGGGCCTACCTGATCGAGCCGTTCCAGTACCAGGCACTGGCCCGAAAGCTCGAGGAACTGCTCTCGGCGAAGTGAACCTCAGGGCGTTTCCGGGCCCTGCCCAGGGGCCCGGAGCGCCTTCGCCGAAATGCCCCATTTTGTGACGCGAAAGCCCCGGAAAAGGGCGTGAACACCTAGTCTCACGGCGTTTTCCGCATGCCGGAAAAAAGTGCTTTTCTGTAGCATTTCCTGTCGTATACTCCGGGCGCGGTGGTTAAAAGAACGCCTTTCGGAGTACCCGCCCACGCCTCGTCAGACCGCGGTCGGATATCGAGAAAAATACGTCTTTACCAACCCGTCTAAGTCCCAGGATTGGGGCCAACAACAAAATTGCGAGTTTGGAGAGAGTAGTAATGGCTGATCGTGAGGTCGGAACCGTCAAGTGGTTCAATGACGCTAAAGGCTATGGATTCATCCAGCGTGAAAGCGGTCCGGATGTATTCGTTCACTACCGCGCTATCCGCGGCGAAGGTCACCGTTCCCTGGTCGAAGGCCAGAAGGTCGAGTTCTCGGTGATCCAGGGCCAGAAAGGCCTGCAGGCGGAAGACGTCGCCCGCGTCTGAGTCTCCAAGCGAAAGGCCCGTCCAAGCGACGGGCCTTTTGTTTGTCCCCTTCTTGCTGCTGTCCTGCGGCACCCCTCTGTGACCTGCCGTTCTCGCCTGCTCACTGAGCACCGGCGGATGCGTTTGCGGGCTGCCGCTGCAGCGCCCGACTGCACGGCATGAATGCTGTCCGCACCTTTCTGCTGCTCTTCAGCGCCGTGCAACCGTCCTGCTCTGCAACGCGCGGCTGGCGGTGCACGGCCAACAAAAAGCCCCGCATGTGCGGGGCTCTTTCAGGCGCTGTCGATCACAGATCGAAGTCGTAGTCGTTCAACTGCTTCTGCAGGCGACGCTCTTCGAGGTAGTTGTCGATGATGCGCCGCTTGGTCAGGTTGGTCTTGGCCACTTCGGCAGGCGCCTCGGCTTCTTCCGCTTCCTCGGCGATGAAGTCTTCCTCGATCTCGATCTCTTCTTTGACAGTGCTCATTCAGGTCACTCCACGATGCGGGGCGGTGATGGCGCACCTTATAGCGACAAAGAATCGGCCGGTAAAAAAGATTTTTTCAATTGAAAACCAGGACTGTGCAGGGTCCGCTCAATCGTCCGAAGTCTTCGCCTTGTACTCGCACAGATCCTCGATCCGGCAGGCTCCGCAACGCGGCTTCCGGGCGACGCACACATAGCGCCCGTGGAGGATCAGCCAGTGGTGGGCGTCGAGCAGGTAGTCCTTCGGCACGAACTTCACCAGCTTCTTCTCCACCTCCAGCACGGTCTTGCCCGGGGCGATGCCGGTGCGGTTGCTGACGCGGAAGATGTGGGTGTCCACCGCCATCACCGGCTGGCGGAAGGCGGTGTTGAGCACCACGTTCGCCGTCTTGCGGCCCACGCCGGGCAGGGCCTCCAGGTCCTCGCGGTTGTCCGGCACCTGGCTGCCGTGCTTCTCCATGAGGATGCGGCAGGTCTCGATGACGTTCTTCGCCTTGCTGTTGTACAGGCCGATGGTCTTGATGTACTCCGACAGGCCCTCCACCCCCAGCGCGTGGATGGCTTCCGGGGTATTGGCCACCGGGTAAAGCTTGGCGGTGGCCTTGTTGACGCTGACGTCGGTGGCCTGGGCGGAGAGGATCACCGCGATCAGCAGTTCGAAGGGCGTGGTGTAGGCCAGCTCGGTCTTGGGATCGGGGTTGTCTTCGTGCAGGCGACGGAAGATTTCCAGGCGTTTGGCGGCATTCATGGCAATCGGCTTTTCACGGTGGATTCGGGGTGGGGCACGAACCGCGCTCAGGGCAAGGCGCGACGCAGCGGCACCCACAGCAGGGCGAGCAGGATAAGCCCTCCCGGCGCCGAGGCGAAGAGCGGGACGCCATGGCTGGCGAACGTGAGGCTCAGCGCCCCCAGTCCCAACCAGTCGCCATGGGCCAGCAGGCTGGCATGGCCGATGCCTTCGCGCAGCACGCCGAGCAGCAGGGCCAGCAGGCCGAACGCCAGGCCTGCCATGAGGCCATCGCTGGCCCGGCCCGGGGCCTCCAGCGCCAGGTGCAGGCACGGCAGCGCCAGTAGCCACAGCCAGGGGCCCAGAGCCTGGTGCAGGTCGTAGGCGAAGGCCCGCAGGAGCTGGTCGGCCAGCGCCACGCCGCATCCCGCCAGCATCAGCGTCCCGAGCCAGAAGGCCCGGCCTGCCAGGTGGCGATGCAGCCACGGCAACAGGGCTCCGATCCCCGCCAGCAGCGGAAGGGCAACCAGGGCCAGGCCCAGGGCTTTCACCAGCAGGTCGCTGGCCCCCAGCAGCGGTGCCAGGCCGAGCAGGGCCGCGGAGCGTGCAGGCGTGCTCATGGTGTGGCCCCCAGCAAGGCGTCGCGGTGGGCGTCGAAGTAGCGCAGGCCGGCCTGGATGCCCGCCACCACGGCGCGGGAGGTGATGGTGGCGCCGGCGATCTGGTCGACATCGCCACCATCCGCGCGGACCCGCCATTCCCCTGGCTGCTCCGCCAGGCGCCGGCCGGCGAGGTGACCCAGCCAGGGGCTTCGGGACGCTTCGATACGATCACCGATGCCCGGTGTTTCCCGGTGCGCCAGAACCTTGCTGTGCAGCAGCCGGCCATCCGGCGCGATGGCCAGCAATAGGTCGATGGGCCCTTCATAGCCCCGCGCCCGCACCGGCAGCAGCACGGCCACCAGGCGCTCGCCCTGGCGCGCGCGCCAGGCGGTGGCCGGTGAGGGGCTGCCCAGGTCGTCAGCCCCGGTCAGGGGTACGGCGTCCTGCAGAGGGTGGTTGTCATAGCTGCCGGCGGGCAGCAGGTCGAGCAGGGCACGCTCGGCGGAGGCCTCGGCGGCCGCCTGTTGGCGAGGGGCGAGCGCGCCGTGCAGCGCCGTGAGCAGGCCTGCCGCCAGGGCGGCGGCAGCCAGCAGGTACGCCAGGCTGCGCCCGTTCACGGGGCGGGCCTCGCGCGCTGGGCCCAGCGCTCCAGCGCCGGCACCGCCAGGTTCATCAGCAGCACGGCGAATGCCATGCCGTCGGCATAGCCGCCCCAGGTGCGGATCACGTAGACCAGCACGCCAACGCCCAGGCCGAATGCCAGCCGTGCCCGGTCGGCACTGGGGCAGGAGACCGGCTCGGTGACGATGAAGAAGGCGCCGAGCATGGTGGCGCCGGAGAACAGGTGCAGCAGCGGCGAGCCGTTGGAGTCCGAGCCGCTGCCGTTCCAGCCCAGCAGGCTGGCGACGAACAGCCCGGCGATCAGCCCCACCGGGGCGTGCCAGCGGATCACCCGGCGTTGCAGCAACCACAGGCCGCCAACGAGGAAAGCCAGGTTGACCCATTCCGCACCGCGCCCGCCGACATGGCCGAAGGCGGCGTTGCGGGCGAACAGTTCGTCGATGGTCAGGCGGTCGTTGTGGCGCAGGCTGTCCAGCACCGTGGCCTGGCTCCAGCCGTCCACCAGGCCGCTGCCCAGGCCCAGCACCTGCTGCAGTGCGGCCAGCAGGCCGTGGGGCTGGCCAGCGACGGGCCATTGGGCCATCTGCACCGGGAAGGCCAGCAGCGCCAGGGCGAAGCCGAGCATGGCGGGGTTGAAGGGGTTGCGGCCGAAGCCACCGAAGACCGACTTGCCCAGCAGAATGGCCGCCGCGCAGGCCAGCAGGGTCAGCCAGGCAGGGCAATAGGGCGGCAGGGCCAGTGCCAGCAGGGTGGCCGTCACCAGGGCGCTGCCCTCGGCCAGCCAGGGGCGGCCGAACAGGGCCTCGTCCGGGGCGACATGCTGCCCGCGCAGGCGCCGCACCAGCGCCTCGCAGGCCAGGGCGCAGGGGATCGCCAGGGCCAGTTGCAGCAACGTGCCGAACCCGTAGTGCCAGAGCTGGACCAGCAGGCCCGGCAGGCACGCCAGCAGCACCAGGCTCATGGCCGGGCGCGGGTCGAAACCGGGGGCGCTAGCCATGGCGGGGTCAGGCCTCGGGGTGTTCGCCGAGGCGGCGCTCGGCTTCGGCCAGTCGGGCCTGGGCGCGGCCGATGGCAGCCTCGTCGCGGGGTTGGCGGCGCTCCAGGCGGCTGACCTCGGCACGCGCCATGGCTTGCTCGGTCTTCAGCGCGCGCAGGGCCGGGTCCACCGGGCGCTTGTCGATGCGCTGCAGCTCGGGTGGCGCCTTGCCGCAGGCATCCTCGGCAGCGTGCAGGGCGGCCTCGGCGTCGGCCAGGGCCTGGCGCAGCGGCGCCAGCTCGGCCTCGTCCGCGCCACGGGCCTCGGCGCTGCGCAAGGCACCTCGACGGGTCACCAGGGCGACCTTGGCCTGTTTGAGTGCAGCCTCGCCTGGAGCCGGTGGGGTGTCTGGCTGGGCGCTCTGCAGGCGCGCCAGGTTGGCTTCGGCAGCGTCCACCGCCTGTTGCAGGGCGTCCAATTGGGCCTGCTGCGCGGCATCCGGTTCGGCGCCATAGGCCTTGCGCGCCTTGGCCAATTGGGCGCGGCTCATGGCGGCTTCGATCTTGGCCTTCTTCAGCGTGGCCTCGTCCGTGACCGGGGGCGGCATGGCGTTGGCCCGGGCCAGGGCGGCCTCGGCGCGCTCGCTGGCGGCCCGCAGTTCGGTCACCTGAGCGGCGAGGTCGGAGGTGCCATAAAGGTCGTACTGCTTTTCCGCCCGGGACAGCGCCACACGGGCCATGGCCGCTTCCACCTTGAGGCGTTTCTGTTCGTCGCTGAGGGTGCCGGCGGCGGCCTTCTGGGCCTTGACCCGTTCGATGGCGGCCTGCACCGGGTCGATGCTGGCAGCGGCTTCGCTGCGGGCCTTTTCCTGGGCGTGGGCCTGGCGCTGTGCACGGGCCTCGCGCTCGGCCTGGCGACGGGCTTCGTCACGGGCCAGGCGGGCGTTGCGCTGCTCGAAGCGCTGGCGGAACTGGTCGGCCCGCTCGCGCTGGGCGCTGGCATCCGGCTCGGACAGGGGCAGGATGTCGATGCAGTCCACCGGGCAAGGGGCGACGCACAGCTCGCAGCCGGTGCACTCGTCGCGGATCACCGTGTGCATCTGCCGCGCGGCGCCGACGATGGCGTCGGTCGGGCAGGCCTGGATGCACTTGGTGCAGCCGATGCACTCGGCCTCGCGGATGAAGGCGATCTGCGGCGGGACCGGGCCAGTGGGCGCTTCCAGCGGCAGGACCGGCACCTGCAGCAGGTCGGCCAGGGCGATGATGGTCACCTGGCCGCCGGGCGGGCATTTGTTGATGGCTTCGCCCTGGGCGATGCCTTCGGCGTAGGGGCGGCAGCCGGGGTGGCCGCACTTGCCGCACTGGGTCTGCGGCAGCAGGGCGTCGATGCGCTGGACGAGGGCCTGGCTCACGGTGCCACCAGGCCGTTGAAGCCCATCAGCGCGACGCCCATGAGGCCGGCGCAGAGCAGGGTGATCGGCGTGCCGCGCAGGGGCGCGGGTACATCGGCGGCCTCGACCCGTTGCATCAGGTCGGCGAACAGCCCCAGTGCCAGCCAGAAGCCGAAGCCGCCTGCCAGGCCGAGGCCCAGCGCGTGGACGAAACCGCTGCTGGCGGCCAGGTACAGGCCACCGAGTACCGCGCCATTGCCCAGCAGCAGCGGGAACAGGCCGGCCGGTACGTCGGCGGTGCCGGGCAGGTGCTTGAGCAGCGCCAGCGCGGCCCAGGCCAGGGGCGCCAGCAGGGGCAGCAGCACCAGCGGGCGCAAGTGGTCGAGGGGCAGGGGCGCCAGCAGAAGGCGGTCAAGCAGCCAGGCCAGGGGGAGCCCCAGGGCCAGCATCAGGCCGCCGGCACGGGCCAGGGCCTGCAGACGGGGCTGGGCGTCGCCATCCGCTGCCTGTGCCAGCAGCAGGTTGTTGACCAGGGCGGCGCCCAGCAGCGCGATGAGGAGATCGGTCATGGATTCGGGACGGGCCGGATCGTTCACAAAGGGCCGCGTATTATCCGGGATGGCGCCGGGCGGGTACAGGGCTGCCGGGGCGACCCTGGCCGTAGGCGCGTTCAACCCCGGGCAGCGGCCTTGTTGCGGCCCGTGGCGCGGCGCCACAGCCCGCGCACCAGCAGCGCCAGGGGGAAGAGGATGACCACGAAGGGAATGCCGTAGCCGAGCATCTCCAGGGCCTGGGCGGTGCCTTCGGTGGCGTTGTCCAGCAGGCCGGCGGCAGCCTCGCCGATGCGCGACAGGCGGCTCGGGCGCTGCTGGTCGGTGGTGAAGTCCAGGGTCAGCAGGTTGGTGGCGATGCGCCGCTGCTGCTGGGCGGACTCCTGGGCATTGGCGGCCAGTTGCACTTCCAGCTCGGCCATCTCGCGGGCCAGGGCCAGCAGGTCGGCGACGGCCAGGTCCTTGCGCGCCTGGAAGGCTTGCAGGGTCTTGTACTGGCGCTCCAGGCGCTCGCGGGTGCGGGCGTTGTCGCCCACCGCCTGGGCCAGGTCTTCGGCGCGGGTGGTGCGGCTTTGCAGCTCGCCACCCTCGGCGGCCAGGGCCACGATCTTCTCCACGCCTTCGGGCACGATGCGCAGCACCAGTTGGCCGGCGCGGTAGCCGCCCTGGTTCTGCTCGATGGCCAGCAGCTCGCAGTTGCCGAAGCGGCCGTCGTTGCAGGCTTCGCGGGTGGCGGCCAGGCGCGGGGCAACGGCCTCGGCGGCGAGGTGGATCGACACCTGGTGCTCGTAGGCGAGGAAGGCGCCGGGCTTGGAGGCTTCGCCCTGGAGGGCGGCACCGCCGCTCGCCTCGCGGTCCGACGGGGAGCAGCCGGCCAGGGCGATGAGGGCCAGCAGGAAGGGGAGGCTCCAGTGCTTGATCATGGGCGTTCCTTGCAGGGTGTTCGTGGGGGCTGAAACGACGAAGCGCCTGGCCGGTGACCGGGCAGGCGCTTCGCGAGGGCGGCGCGGCTTACTTGACGCGCTGGCCCGGCTTGGCGCCGCTGTCGGGGCTGAGCAGGTAGATTTCCTCGCCGCCGGGGCCGGCGGCCAGGACCATGCCTTCGGAGACGCCGAACTTCATCTTGCGCGCGGCCAGGTTGGCCACGTACAGGGTCAGGCGGCCTTCCAGCTTGCTCGGGTCCGGGTAGGCGCTCTTGATGCCGGAGAACACGTTGCGCTTGGCATCGCCGATGTCCAGGGTCAGGCGCAGCAGCTTGTCGGCACCCTCGACGAACTCGGCCTTCTCGATCAGGGCGATGCGCAGGTCCACGGCGGCGAAGGCGTCGAAGGCGATTTCCGGGGCCAGCGGCTCCTTGGTCAGTTCGCCGTTGCCGGCGGGGGCCGGGGTGGCGTTCTGGGCGGCGAGGTCTTCCTTGGAGGCAGCGATCATGGCGTCGATCTTCACGGGGTCGATCCGGGTCATCAGCGGGTTGAAGGGGTTCAGGTCGTGGTCGGCCAGCAGCACCTGATGGTCGTTCCAGCTCAGCGGGGCGACGTTGAGGAACTGCTCGGCGGCGGCGGCCAGGTTCGGCAGCACCGGCTTGAGGAAGATCACCAGCTGGCGGAACAGGTTCACGCCGGCGGCGCAGATGGCCTGCACCTCGGCCTGCTTGCCGTCCTGCTTGTTCAGGGCCCAGGGCGCCTTGTCGGCGATCCAGGCGTTGGCGCGGTCGGCCAGCGCCATGATCTCGCGCATGGCCCGGGCGAAGTCGCGGTTCTCATAGGCCTCGGCGATGCTCGGCGCGGCGCTGGCGAATTCGGCGAACAGCTCCGGCGCGGCATTCTCGGCCACCAGGCGGCCGCCGTTGCCCTTGTGGATGAAACCGGCGCAGCGGCTGGCGATGTTGACCACCTTGCCCACCAGATCGGAGTTCACCTTCTGCACGAAGTCCTCCAGGTTCAGGTCGAGGTCGTCGACGCTGCGGCTGAGCTTGGAGGCGTAGTAGTAGCGCAGGTATTCCGGGTCCAGGTGGTCCAGGTAGGTGCGGGCCTTGATGAAGGTGCCGCGGGACTTGGACATCTTCTGGCCGTTGACGGTCAGGTAGCCGTGCACATTCAGCGCGGTGGGCTTGCGGAAGCCGGCGCCTTCGAGCATGGCGGGCCAGAACAGGGCGTGGAAGTTGACGATGTCCTTGCCGATGAAGTGGTACAGCTCGGCGCTGGAGTCCTTGGCCCAGTAGGCGTCGAAGTCCAGCTCCGGGCGGCGCGCGCAGAGGTTCTGGAAGCTGGCCATGTAGCCGATGGGGGCATCCAGCCAGACGTAGAAGTACTTGCCCGGCGCGTCGGGGATCTCGAAACCGAAGTAGGGCGCATCACGGCTGATGTCCCACTCCTGCAGGCCGGCATCCAGCCATTCGGCGATCTTGTTGGCCACCGACTCCTGCAGGGCGCCGCTGCGGGTCCACTGCTTCAGCATGGCGTCGAAGTCCGGCAGCTTGAAGAAGTAGTGCAGCGACTCCTTGAGCACTGGGGTGGCGCCGGAGATGGCCGACTTGGGGTTCTTCAGCTCGGTGGGGGCGTAGGTGGCGCCGCACACTTCGCAGTTGTCGCCGTATTGGTCCTCGGCCGCGCATTTCGGGCAGGTGCCCTTGATGAAGCGGTCGGCCAGGAACATCTGCTTGTCCGGGTCGAAGTACTGGGTCACCGGGCGGGTGGCGATGTGGCCGGCGTCGCGCAGGCGGGTGTAGATCAGGCTCGACAGCGCCTGGTTCTCCGGCGAGTGGGTGGAGTGGTAGTTGTCGAAGTCCACCAGGAAGTCGGCGAAGTCGGTGGTGTGCTCGGCGCGCACGTTGTCGATCAGTTGCTCGGAGGTGATGCCCTCCTTCTCGGCGCGCAGCATGATGGCCGAGCCGTGGGCGTCGTCGGCGCAGACGTAGATGGCCTGGTTGCCGCGCATCTTCTGGAAGCGCACCCAGATATCGGTCTGGATGTACTCGACCATATGCCCCAGGTGGATGGAACCGTTGGCATAGGGGAGGGCGCTTGTCACAAGGATCTTGCGGGGCTCGGTCATGGTGCTGGGCTACCGGATACGGAACGAAGGGAAGTCGGCAACTATAAAGAGTCGCCGGCTTTTTTTCACGCCCGGAGGGCCCGGTGGCGGGAGGGCTCGGGTAGGATACCCGCCAGTTTTGCTCGGTCTTTATCTGGAGTCCCGCCATGAGCCCCGTATCCCGCGCCCAGGTCGAAGCGACCCTGCGCCAGTTCACCGATCCCCACCTCAACCAGGACCCGGTCAGCGCGGGTTGCCTGCGTGATGTCGACATCCAGGGCGGCAAGGTCAGCGTGCGCCTGGAGCTGGGCTACGCGGCCGGGCTGTTCAGGAGTGGCTGGGCGCAGACCCTGCAGATGGCCCTGGAGAACCTCGACGGCGTCGACCGCGCCGAGGTCCGCTTGGACTGCGTGATCCAGCCGCACAAGGCCCAGGAGCAGGTGCCGGCCCTGGCCAACGTGAAGAACATCATCGCCGTCGCCTCCGGCAAGGGCGGCGTCGGCAAGTCCACCACCGCCGCCAACCTGGCCCTGGCCCTGGCCCGCGAAGGTGCCCGCGTCGGCATCCTCGACGCGGACATCTACGGCCCCAGCCAGGGCATCATGTTCGGCATCCCCGAGGGCACCCGCCCGCAGGTGCGCGACCAGAAGTTCTTCGTGCCGCTGGAGGCCCACGGCGTGCAGGTCATGTCCATGGCCTTCCTCACCGACGACAACACCCCGGTGGTGTGGCGCGGGCCGATGGTCTCCGGTGCGCTGATCCAGTTGATCACCCAGACCGCCTGGGACGACCTCGACTACCTGGTGGTGGACATGCCCCCGGGCACCGGCGACATCCAGTTGACCCTGGCGCAGAAGGTGCCGGTGGCCGGCAGCGTGATCGTCACCACCCCGCAGGACCTGGCCCTACTGGACGCCAAGAAGGGCGTGGAGATGTTCCGCAAGGTCAACATCCCGGTGCTGGGCGTGGTGGAGAACATGGCCGTGCACATCTGCTCCAACTGTGGCCATGCCGAGCACCTGTTCGGCGAAGGCGGTGGCGAGAAGCTGGCGGCCCAGTACGGCGTCGACCTGTTGGCCTCGCTGCCGCTGTCCATGGCCATCCGTATGCAGTCCGACGGCGGCAAGCCCACCACCGTGGCCGACCCCGAAAGCCAGATCGCCATGATCTACCAGCAGATGGCCCGCACCGTCGGCGCGCGTATCGCCCAGGCCGGCCTGGGTGCCACGGCGATGCCGAGCATCACCATCAGCGACGACTGATCCAGGACGCCGCTGCGCGCCTGGGGCCTCCGGGCCCGCTAGATCGCCAGCAGCGTGCCGCCCTCCGTGGGGAACTGCCGAGCCAGCAGTTCCTCGCGGGTTAGCTCCCGGCCGACCCACAGGTGCACCTTGCGCGCACCGGCGCTGCGGCAAAGCTCGTGGAGTCCGCGCGTCTCGATCATGGTCAGGCCACCCTCCAGGTGCTCCTGCGGGTGCAGGACCAGCACCGGTGCCGCGCTGTAGACGGTTTTCGGGGCTAACTGGCGAACGAACATGCGCAGGGTCTGCTCGGCGACGGGAAAGTCGCTGAGCAGTGACCGTGGGTGTTCGAAGCCGTTGACCAGGCATACCTGGGGCTGACCCTCCAGTTGCCTGGTGGCGTGGCCCATGGCGACGATTTCGACCTTGCCGTCGGAGCTCCGGCGGATAGCCAGCAGGGGCGGTTCCTCCAGCGCCTTCCCGGATTTCACGTTCAGCCCGGTGAGGCTGCGGGAGGTGAGCCTGATGTAGAGCAGGGGGAAGAGCGCGTCGAGCATGGCCATGGCACTCAATCCCCGCCGCCCCCACAGCCACCCCCACTGTCGCCGCCACTGTCGCCACCGCCACCGCCGGAGTCCCCGCCCCAGCGGTCGCCGCTGTCCGATGAACTGTCGCTTACGCCACGGCCATCGCCGAAGTCGCTGGAGTCGTAGCTGCTGTCGCTGCCGACGAAGTCGCCACCGCAGTAGATGACGCCGCTGCCCGAGTCGCCCCGGTCGTCGCGGCGCACGCCCCGGCAATCAGCCACATAGAGGAAGCCGCCGGCAATGCCCAGGCGCCGGTCCAGGTCGAACAGCAGCGGCACGCGGCCTGGCGTGTGCGGGTCGATGCGCTCCTGCTCGCAGGCGTACCACCAGCAGCGCCGCAGCCCGGCGTCGGCCTGGCGGGCCTGGCCGGACAGCGCCCAGGCCGGGCGGTGGTGGAGGAAGCGGCCGAAGGCGCGCTGGCAGAAGCGCCGGTATTCGCGGGTATCGAGGATCAGCGCATGCCACAGGTCGTCCACCACCTGGGAGGGCATGGACACATAGCCGAAGCCGCTCTTCAGGTAGCAGAGGAAGAACTGCCGCAGCCCGGAGCAGACCAGCATGCAGTCCTCCAGGCTCAGTTGCGGGTGGCGCTTGCGCAGTTCGCTCAACAGCCGTGGCGAAGGCCGGAACTCGCGGATCACCCGTTCCCGGGCACCCCGGCGGCTGCGTTTCCACAGGGTGAAGCCGAAGGCGGCCGCGCACAGGCCGGGGATGACGATCCAGAGGGTCATGGTGGGTCCTTTCTCCACAGGGGCGAGCCACAGTGTCCCAGGCGGCCCGGGCGCTTCAAGCCCCTCGCGCGACCGTTGGGCGGCAGGCCACGGAACCCGGCGCTGCCCTTTGCCCGGAACGTGCGCGACCGGTAAGATTCGCGGTCAATTTTCGCCTCACAGGAACGCCCGCCATGAGCATCAAATCGGACAAGTGGATTCGCCGCATGGCACTGGAACACGGCATGATCGAGCCCTTCGTCGAGCGCCAGGTGCGCGGCGCAGACGACAGCCGGGTGATCTCCTACGGGGTGTCCAGCTACGGCTACGACGTGCGTTGCGCCGCCGAGTTCAAGGTCTTCACCAACATCCACTCGGCCGTGGTGGACCCGAAGAACTTCGACGAGAAGAGCTTCGTCGACATCAACAGCGACGTCTGCATCATCCCGCCGAACTCCTTCGCCCTGGCCCGTACCGTCGAGTACTTCCGCATCCCCCGTGACGTGCTGACCATCTGCCTGGGCAAGAGCACCTATGCCCGCTGCGGCATCATCGTCAACGTCACCCCGCTGGAGCCGGAGTGGGAAGGCCACGTGACCCTGGAATTCTCCAACACCACCAACCTGCCGGCGAAGATCTATGCCAACGAAGGCGTGGCGCAGATGCTCTTCCTGCAATCGGACGAGGCCTGCGAGGTGTCCTACAAGGACCGGGGCGGCAAGTACCAGGGCCAGGTCGGCGTGACATTGCCGAAGGCCTGACCCACACCTTCTGTCGGAAAAGCCGGGCATTGCCCGGCTTTTTCGTGAGTGGCGCCCCGCCAGCGCCTTTCCCAGAGCCAAGCCTGCCCTTGAGGTGACCGTGTCCAGATTGCGCCCGTACCTGTTCCTCTGCCTGTCGTTGTGGTTGCCGGCCTGGGCCGTCCAGGCCGAGCCGCTGAACGACCTGCGTGCCTGGGACCCGGCACCGGGCGCCCTGCATGTGCTCGACGGCACCTGGCGGCTGACCTGGCTGGAGCCGTCACGGGCGGAGCAGGAGGTGCCGCTGCCCTTCACCTGGAAGGACGGCACCCGGAAGCCCTGGGGCGAGGTGGGCTTCGGGCGCATCGAACTGACCAGCGACCTGCTGCTGCCGGACTATCCCCAGCCCCTGGCGCTGTACTTCGACGACTTCAAGTCCGCGGCGCGGGTCTGGATCGACGGCGAGCTGGCCTTCGAACGCGGGCAACCGGGGGACGCCGAGCACGAGGTCCAGCGCCTGCAGTCGGCCATCGTGCCGCTGCCCGTCGGTGCCAGGCGGATGACAGTGCGGATCGAGCTCTCCAACCACTTCCACCACGAAGGCGGCATCGACATGGCCGTGCGCGTCGGCACCCTCGACGGCCTCCTGCTGGATGCCAGCCGCCAGCGTGCCCTGTACCTCCTGACCCTGGGCGGCGCGCTGATGATGGCGCTGTTCATGGCCCTGATGGACCGTAGCGCGGCGCGGGCGCTCGGTGGCCTGCCGTTCGCCGTGCTGCTGGTACTGGCCGGGCTGCGCGCCGCGTCCAGCGGCGAGCTGCTGGACCACTACCTGCAATGGCCGTCGGCGTGGATCTACCGCATCGAATACCTCACCGGGCACCTGTTCTCCCCGGTCTACGGCGTGCTGCTGCTGCGCCTGTTCCCCGACGAGCTGTCGCGGCCGGTGCAGCGCGTGCTGGTCGCGGTGGGCGTGCTCGGTGCCCTGGTCACACTGGGTTCGCCGCCCGCCTTCTTCACCCTGACGCGGGACCCTTGCGCCATCTGGCTGCTGCTCTGCGAGCTGTACTTCCTCGGCGCCCTGGTACTGGCCGTGCGGCGGCAGCGGCCCGGAGCCCTGGTGGCACTGGGCGGGATGCTGGTGATGGACGTCACCATCGTCAACGACCTGCTGCTCTACTCCCTCAGCGTGCCGACCCTGAACCTGATCCCGCTGGGCATCCTCTTCTTCATGCTCTCCCACGGCGTGGTGGTGGGCAGCCGGGTGATCGACGCCCTCCAGCGCAGCAAGCAGTTGAGCCGGGACCTGCAGCGCCTCAACGCCTCCCTGGAGGCCCGCGTGGCGGAACGCACCCAGGCCCTCGCGGTGGCCCGCGACCAGGCCCTGCACGAGGCCCAGCAGTCCCTGGAGCGCCAGGCCATGCTCAGCCACGAGCTGCGCACCCCGCTGGTGGCCATCCAGGGGCACCTGCACCTGCTGCAGGGCGACGGGCTGGATGAGCAGCAGCGCCACCGCCTGGACACGGTGCGCGTCGCCGCCCAGAGCCTCACCGACGTGCTCGACGGGCTGATGCTGCTGTCCCGCGCCGAGAAGCTCGAACTGCCCCCGGCCCAGGTGTTCTCCCCGGAGCGCCTGGTGGCGGAGTGCGCCGCCATCTTCCGGCCCCAGGCCGAGGCTCGCGGCCTGCGCCTGCTCACCCGCTGCGCCGACGACCTGCCTGCCTACGTGCTGGGGCACCCCCAGCCGTTGCGCCAGGTGCTCTACAACCTGCTGGGCAACGCCCTCAAGTTCACCGACCAGGGCCAGGTGCTGGTGATCCTCGAACGCAGCAGCCAGGGCCTGGCCCTGCGTGTGGCCGACACCGGCCCCGGCATCCGCCACGAACTGCAGCCGACCCTGTTCGACGCCTTCGTCCGCGACCCCGAGGCGGGCCAGCCCGGCATCGGCCTGGGGCTCTACATCAGCGCCCGCCTCGCCGCGCTGATGGGGGCCCGGCTGGCCGTGGACAGCGCCCCCGGCCAGGGCACGCGCATCGACCTCTGGCTGCCCTGGCAGCCGGCCGACGCCCCCGCAGCGAAGGAGGAAGGCGAGGCCGCCGCCCAGTTGCAGGGGCTGCGGGTGCTGCTGGTGGAAGACGTGGAGGTCAACCGCCTGGTGACTGCCGAACTGCTGGAGCGCTGGGGCTGCCAGGTGAGCACCGCCCGGGATGGCCGCGAAGGCGTCGAGGCTTGCGCCACGGGCACCTTCGACCTGGTGCTGATGGACCTGCGCCTGCCGGACATCGACGGCCTCACCGCCAGCCGGCTGATCCTCCAGCAGGCCCGCGCGACACCGCCCAGGCTGGTGGCCCTGACCGCCAATGCGCGGGACCTGGACCCGCGCCAGTGGCGCGAGGCCGGCTTGCACGCCGTGCTCGGCAAGCCCCTGCGTCGCGAGGCCCTGCTGGCCGTGCTGGAAGACTGGGACATGCCCGTGGAGGCAGCGCCCGTCCAGGCCGAGGCGTTCTCCGAGGCACGCCTGGAGGCACTGCGTGGCTGGCTCGGCCCTGCCTTGTTCGACCGCCTGCTGCCCACCCTGGTGGCTTCCCTGGAGGACGTGCGCGATGCCCTGGTGCATCTGCCCGAGGGCTCCGAGGCGGCCCACCTGGAGCTGAGCGCCCTGTGCCATCGCCTGCGCGGCAGCACCCTGAACTTCGGGCTCGACAGCCTGGCCCAGGCCGCCGAGCACACCGAGCGGCCGGACCAGGTGCCCGAGCTGCTGGCGCTCCTGGAGCGGCACCTGCTGCTGCTCAAGGAACGCCTGCAGCATGAAGCAGGTCGCGCAATACCTTGACCCAGGTGGTGGCAACGCGCCTTCGGTATGCGCCAGAATCCGCCGCCTGACGAAGAGGGGCTGTGGATGGTCGACAAGCTGCTGGTGGTCGAAGACGCGCCGGAAATCCGCGAGATGCTGGTGCTGTACCTGCGCGAAGCCGGGTTCGAGGTGCATGCCACCGACTCCGGGCGGGCCTGCCTGGAGCGGGTCCAGCAACTGCGCCCGTCCCTGGTGCTGCTGGACATCGGCCTGCCCGACCTGGACGGTCTGACCATCACCGCCCAGTTGCGCCGCAGCCAGCCGCAGCTCGGCATCATCCTGGTCACCGTGCGTGACGGCGACTACGACCGCGTGGTGGGCCTGGAGGCGGGCGCCGACGGCTACCTGACCAAGCCGCTGAACCTGCGCATTCTTCTCGCCCAGGTGCGCAGCCTGCTGCGCCGCTGTGGCCAGGGCGAGCGCGAGGCCGACTTCTCCGTGCGCCTCGGGCGCTTCCGCGTCGACCTGCTGCGCCGCCGCATCAGCGATGCCGCCGGCCAGGACGTGGTACTCACCCCCGGCGAGTTCGCCCTGCTGATCGGCCTCATCGAGCGCCGTGGCAGCGCGGTCAACCGCCAGGACCTCATGCAGTGCCTGCGCCGGGGCCAGGACGACGACGAAGAGGTCGATGCCCGTACCGTGGACGCCCTGATCGTGCGCCTGCGCCGCAAGCTAGAGGTCAACGCCAACCGCCCGCAACTGATCCAGACCGTCTACGGCAAGGGCTACCGCCTGGCCGCCGAGGACGAGGCCAGCCTGGCCACCCCTTGAACCCACCACCCCGGGAGTTCCGCCGATGAAACGCCTGTTCGCCCTTGGCCTTGCCCTGTGGCTGTTCCTGCCTCTGGCGCAAGCCCAGACCCTCTCGGTGCTCAGTGGCCGCGAGGTGTTCGGCCTGCCCACGGATGCCGCGCCGGAGCGCTTCGTCCAGGCCCTGGGCGAGCCCACTGTCCGGCTGCCCATGAGCGGCAACAGCCAGGGCCTGCTCTACGGCAACAGCCTGCTGCTGGTGTTCCAGGACGGGCGCCTGGCCGAGGTGCGCTGCTGGCGCCTCGACCGCTTCACCGACGAACTCGGCCTGGGCTGGCTGCAGCGGGTGGCAGCCGGCGCGGCGACCTGGGACTTCGTGGTGGACGAGCAACTGGCCCTCGGCATGGACCGGGAGCGCGCTGTCACCCTGCTACAGGGGTTGCACGGCGATGGTGACGAGTTCTCCGACGTGCGCCAGCGTGGCGGCAGCACCCTCTGGCTGGGCTACGGGCAGTCCGGGGACTTCGGCCTGGAAGGGCCGGATCGTCAGGTGGTCACCTCCCTAACCGTGACCTTCGACGCCCCCGGCGACGAATGACCGGGAATCCCACGGGCGGCGTGACGTCCCACAAGGACAGCCCTCCCGTGGAGAACCTCGCCATGCCCATCGCCGTACACGAATCCCCGGCCACCCGGCCCTGGCCCTTCTTCGCCCAGCACGTGCCTGGCGACCCCGGCGAGCCGGGTGAACCCACCCCGTCCCGCGAGCCGGGCGAGCCGACCCTGCCGGACGAACCGCCGCCCGACCCGGTCGCCTGAACTCAGTCGGCTGAACCCAGACAGCAGAACGCCCGGCATTGCCGGGCGTTTTTTCGGGCACCTC